>DTXR01000683.1 GCA_012962365.1 Chromatiaceae bacterium
ATGAAGCAGGTTGCTGCTAAAATTTTCGGGGACAAGGCGTCGAATCGCACGTAATAGTAGGCACTATTGCGAAGATTAGCAACGAAGAAGCCGGGCATTCTGGGCGCAAGATACGCGTTCATGACTGAAATCAGAGGTTCCTTTAATCGGCTTGCGCGGTTACTGGCTGTTTCTGGCGGATATAATCGGCAAGGATCTTTGCGGTTTCTTCCTGCATGATGCGATTGATGCCCTCTGGATCTTCTTCGCCATCGGTGTCCTCGTCTTCATCTTCCAGTTTGGTTAGGGGTTCCAGACCACGCAGGGCGCGCAGCTTGTTGCGGCGCTCCAGCGCACGCTGTTCCCGTTCGTTCCATTCCTTTTTGCGTGTGGATTCCAACAGGGATACTTCCTTCTTTTCCTGAAGTTTATTCATCTCCTGATTCTGCTCGGTGAGGAAACGAAATGCAGGATCACGCGCTACGCGTTCTTCATGCCTCGCCTGCAGCATGGAAAGATGCAGCCGTCCCTGGGGGCGAAACTCGGCAGGTTTGATCTCAGCCCAGGGTAAGGCATTGTCCAGCGAACTTTCACCATGCCTGCCCGAACCTACAGCAGTAGGAAAAATCACATCGGGCACGACACCCTTGTGCTGCGTACTGCCACCCTGTACGCGAAAGAACTGGGCGATGGTCAGGCGCAGACGCCCAAGGTCATCCTTGCCCCGGGCAAACTGGCTGAGATCCACCAGGCTTTGCACCGTGCCCTTGCCGAAAGTCGGTTCACCGACCACCAGCCCACGGCCATAATCCTGGATCGCTGCGGAAAAGATTTCTGATGCAGAAGCACTGTTGCGATTGACCAGCACGGCGAGCGGGCCACTGTAGACTTCCTCAGGATCGGTATCACGCTCCACATCGATATGCCCCTGGGAGTCCTTGACCTGCACCACGGGTCCAAAAGGAATGAACAAGCCCGTCAGTTCCGTGGCCTCGGTGAGAGATCCGCCACCATTGTTGCGCAGATCCACGACAATGCCAGCCACTTTCTCTTTCTGCAGCTTGGCAATCAGCTTACGCACATCTCTGGTTGTACTGCGGAAATCCTTGTTGCCGGACGCCTGGCCGCGAAAATCGCGGTAGAAAGCTGGCACGTCGATCACACCAAAGCGCATGCCTTCTGCTTCAATGATGCTGGATTTGGCAGCCTGATCTTCAAGCTTGATCTTGTCCCGCACGATGGATACCACCTTGGCTGGTGCATCAACACCCGCTGATTTTGGCAACACATTAAGACGTACGAGGGTATCTTTCTTGCCACGAATCTTTTCCACCACATCCTGCAGCGGCCAGCCGACAATATCTACCATTTCACCGTCCTTGCCCTGTGCAACACCCACGATGCGATCTCCGGCATGCAACTGGCCACTCTTGTCCGCTGGTCCGCCGGGAACGACTTTCTGTATGGTGGTGAATTCGTCATCGGAGCGCAGCACCGCACCAATTCCCTGCAATGAAAGACGCATGGAGATATCGAAATTCTCGGAGCGCTCCGGCGACATGTAGGCCGTATGAGGTTCGATACTCAGGGTATAGGCATTGATGAAGGTCTGGAACACACTGTCCGCATCCAATTGATGAATACGGCGGCGCAGGGTTCTGTAGCGATTTTCCAGGGTTTCCCTGAGCTTTTTCTCGTCCTTTCCGGCCAAACGCAGGCCAAGCATGTCATTCTTCACTCGCTTACGCCAAAGGTCTTTGATTTCTTTTTCGTCTTTCGCCCAAGGCGCATCTTCCCGATCGAAGCGGTAGGTTTCATCCCTGGTGAAATCGAATTGGTTCTTTTCCAGCAGGCTCAGGGCGAGAGCGACACGCTGATCCACCCGCAAACGATATTTTCGAAAGATGTCGAACGCAGGTTCAAGCTTGCCGGTGGTGATCGCGTCATCAAGCTCATACCTGTATCTGCCGAAGGCATCGATATCCTGCTGAGTAAAGAAACTCTTGTTGGGATCGAGGGATTCCAGATAGCGATCCAGGATCTTTTCCGACAGTCTGTCGTCCAATTCCACCTTGCGGTAGTGATAACGCTCCAGCACCCGGTTGACGATCAGCGCAGTCTGCCGCTGCACGTTGTCGGGCACCAGCGCATCAACAGGCACTTCCCGGGCAAGCGCAAACGCTGCCGTACTGATAGCCAGCAGGGAAAAAACGCTTATCCATTGGGTCAATATCTTCTTCATAGTGTGTTCCGTTCTATCACGCGGTTAGCGTCAGTCCTGCGCCCAGTGGGCGTCTGAGGCCAATGGCCAGTTCCAAGTATTCTTCATCCTGCGGATCAATGTAACCGTGACGCAGCAGAAAATCTATAATTACCAGATTGCAATTGAGTTTGAATTCGTCTGTTTCGCGAACAAGCCGCGCCACCTCTTCCACCGGCAACAGCATGAACGATTCGACCTCACCATCGGTGTTTTGAGGTTCGAAGCCAGAGGAAAGTTCCAAGTCATAACAATACAATATGTCTGGCCTATAGCCTCTTTCTGCAACCCTATTATAGCTGACCAGGCCAACAGGAACTGCCTGTCGCGCCACACTTTCCGGCAAACCGGCCTCCTCGGCACATTCCTTGCTAAGATTGTCCTCCAGGCTCACATCCCATGGCAGGCCGCCGGCAACCATGTTGTCCAGCGCGCCGGGAAATATGAGCCGATCCCTTGCGCGCCTTCCCAGCCACATATACAGTCCGTCCGATTTCCGCACATAGCCATTGAGATGCTGGCCAAAAGCACGCACACCAAAATAGGCGGCGGCCGCACGATCCATGATACAGCATGCTTCCTTCCTGCCCGTCGGCGTGACGGGATAGAATTCACCCATGGGCGGCGTGATCAACTGTGCTTTGGCCAGCTGATCGACAACTTCCGCCAGGGCATTGCTGCGATCATCGAAGTTATCAAGCTGCTCGACCAACTGAACCTGATCGTCCGCAACCCGGAATACATCGGGACGCTCCTTCAGCTTTTCAACCAGCCAGGGACGCAACCATCCTACCACCTGATTCCCGATAAGCCAGGGTATAAACCGCTCCGTGACCACCGGATTGCATTTATGCACATGGCGCAAGTACCCCTGCTCAGCCATCGTTTTTCTTCTCTCTGCTCTTTACCCGTTGCCAGGCCTGTTCCAGTTGATCAAGATCCATCTGGTGCAGGTCTTTCTGACCGGCATTCCTCAAATCCTGTTCGAGCAACTGGAAACGCCGCTCGAATTTCCGGTTGCCCCTGCGCAGAGCCTGTTCCGCATCCACGCCCAGCAATCGCGCCACGTTCACGGCAGCGAACAACAAATCACCCACTTCGTCCTCTATTGCATCCTTGTCATGGCTGGAAACAGCTTCCTGCACTTCAGCCAGCTCCTCCGCTACCTTGTTCATGGCACCACCGGCATCCGGCCAGTCGAACCCCACCCGAGCAGCACGTTTCTGCAACTTGTCTGCACGCACCAGAGCGGGCAATGCCCTGGCGACGCCATCCAATACACGCTGCTGCGGGCTTTTCTGCAGCCTCTCACGGTGCTTTTCCTGTTCCCAGGCTTCTTTCAATGCGGCATCGTCGTGATGTTTTACATCACCAAACACATGCGGATGACGGCGAATCATTTTTTTGCAGATGCCGTCCACGATAGCATCAAAGTCGAAAAGCCCCTGCTCCTTTCCCATCTGGGCATAGAACACCACTTGAAACAGCAAATCCCCCAGCTCATTCTTGAGCTCGGAGAAATCCCCGTTTTCAATGGCGTCTGCCACTTCATAGGCTTCTTCGACAGTATAGGGCGCAATGCTGGCCCAGGTCTGCTTCTGATCCCAAGGGCAGCCCTTGTGCGGGTCGCGCAATCGGGCCATGATAGCCAGCAGTTCATCGAGTTTGTATGTCATGAATTCAGAAACCACCTATCCGCCGGATCACATTTCCTATCAGCTACATATCCGTCTACACCAAAACATTCAGATTGTGGCAGGTGCATTGGGAAGCTGCAATTTTGTTGCGGGCGACTACGTGTACACCGGCAGCGCAAAACGCAATCTCGCGGCAAGAATCCGGCGTCATCTGGCAGAGGAGAAAAAGCTGCGCTGGCACATCGACTACCTGTTGGCTCATCCGGCAGCCGAGATTGTATCTGTAGAAACATCTGCCATTCCGGAATGCCAGTGGAACCAACAGTTGCCGGGGGTAGTGCCTGTGCGCGGATTTGGCGCCAGCGATTGCCACAGGCACTGCGGATCACATCTCAAGAAGATTTGACTGCCATCAGAAGGAACGGACAGGGCCATTCACGACCCTGCCCGTTGCATTGCATCACATCAGAAGATCAGCCGTGGGCAAATGCCAGCTCGCCACTTGCAGCTTCCACCCTGATGGTATCTCCCGGGCTGAACTCGCCAGCCAGGATCTTCTGCGCGAGCGGATTCTCCAGCTGATGCTGAATAGCCCGCTTGAGCGGCCTTGCGCCGTATACCGGGTCGAAGCCAGCTTCACCCAGCAGATCCAGAGCGGCATCGCTGATGTCAAGATCAAGCTCACGCTCCTCGAGGCGCTGGCGCAGATGCTCGATCTGGATGGTGGCGATCTTGCGGATCTGTTCACGACCCAGAGGATGGAACACTACGGTCTCGTCCACCCGGTTGATGAATTCGGGCCGGAAATGCTGCCCCACCACTTCCATCACGGCAGTCTTCATCGCCTCGTAGTCATTGGTGTGCGCCATCTCCTGGATCAGGTGTGAACCCAGATTGGAGGTCATGACGATGACGGTGTTGCGGAAGTCCACGGTGCGGCCCTGGCCGTCGGTGAGACGACCGTCATCCAGCACCTGCAGCAAAACATTGAACACGTCCGGATGCGCCTTTTCCACTTCGTCCATGAGGATCACAGAGTAAGGCTTGCGCCGCACCAGTTCGGTGAGATAGCCGCCTTCTTCGTAACCCACATAGCCCGGAGGGGCACCGATGAGCCGCGCCACGGAATGCTTCTCCATGAACTCGGACATGTCGACCGCACAAAAGCGGAAACGCTACCATACTGCTACAAAACCCTCTACGGGCTTTTAAACAGGGTTCGAAAACAGCTTGCGGGAGCGTGGCGTTGAAAACCGTTAAGGTCATTAGAGTGCTTCTAGGAGCAACAGTAACTGTACATGGTCTGCTGGGCTGAATACCATGGGTAATCACCCTCTAGAAGGCGTCATTTGGCTTCTAACATCGGCATG
>DTXR01000684.1 GCA_012962365.1 Chromatiaceae bacterium
CGTAGGCCGGGTAGGGAGCTTCCAGTTTTTCCAGTTCCTCGTCGGTGAGCAGTTTGCGAACATCCTTGTGGGCGATACCCTTGTGACAGTCGATGCAGGTCTGACCATTTTCAAAGGCATTCAGATGTTGTTTCCTGGCGCGTGGGCGCTGGAACTTGGGGTTCATGGATTCGAAGTTGTGACAGTTGCGACATTCTCTGGAATCAGTCTGCTTCATTTCTTTCCAGACATGCTTGGCCAGTACCAGTCGCTTGGCATCGAATTTTTCCGGCGTATCCACTTCCTTGGTTATGAAGTGGTGGTACAACTCATTACTGGCTTTGATCTTGCGAACAATCTTATGGATCCATTCCTTGGGTACATGGCAGTCCGGACAAGTAGCCCGAACCCCGGTACGGTTGGAGTAGTGTATGGTCGGCCGGTATTCCTCGTAGACATTATCTTTCATCTCGTGACAAGAGATACAAAATTCCATGGTATTGGTTTTTTCCATGGCCCAGTTGAAACCGCCCCAGAAAATGATACCGAGGATAAAAAATAGGAAGGCTGCGCCGAATCCCAGCTTGCGTTTTGTATTGTCAGTCATGACGATTTACTCCGATGGCAATGCCAACAGACCTGTTGATATGGATGGTGTCGGGATTCCTTTTCCCTCATTCCGGGCCATCTGGTCCGGGGTCATAAAAAAGGCGGGCATGAACAATACCCATACCCGCCTTTTCAAGCTACGTTACTGATCAGAAGATCAGGTCACGTGGTGTACACGGTTGTGTACGTTGAATTTGCCGGTAGGTGCGTACAGACCTTTGATGCGGGCTTTCTCTTTGAGCGTTTTGGCATCGAAGATGATGATTTCACCGTTGGGCTTCTTGGAGTCTTTGCGGTTCCAGACGGAAGTCCATACCTCAGAACCATCCGCGTTGAACTCGATGTGAACGGCAGCATAGCCTTCCGTTTCGGTCAGACGAATGGTCTTGACGATCTCTCTGGTTTTTTTGGAGATGACCTGGATGGATTGCTGTACTTCTGGCTCCGGGTGCTTGGTCTGGTCAGCCCAGACGTAGTCGGACTTGGGATGGGTACGGATAAATACGCCGGCACCATCGGTTTCCACTTCGTAGCATACTTTCCAGGCCTGGTCGGGATGACCCTTGGGGTCGTTGCCCCAAACGGTGACTTTACCCACGCCCAGGTGAGTGGTGCCGCCTACAGGGCCACACTTTGGATCGATCCAGTTGGCGCCAGGACCGGGATGGGGCTTCTTGTCAGTATCGATCATGGCCTCGAGCTTGCGATCGACGGTGTCAATCACGACCATCTTGTCGGACGCGTTGGCAGCGATCTGGAAGTAGCGGCCGGTGGGATCGAAGAAGCCGTCGTGCAGGTACTTGGCAGAATCGATCATAGTAACCTGCAGGTTGTCCAGATCAGAGTAGTCCACCTGCCACATCTGACCCAGTTCCTTCATGGAAACCAGCCAGGTGGGTGCCAGTGGAGTGTCGTACACGGCAGCCACGCGGGACTCGTTTACATAGTCGCCATCCACGTTTACGCCGCGGGCGGAAACCACTTTCAGAGGCTCCATGGTCTTGGCGTCGAGAATAACGAAGTGCGGGGGCCAGTAACCGCCACCGATGACATATTTGCCGTCGCCAGATACGGCAACGTCACGGGCATCGTAGGCAACCTGAACCTGGGCGACCTTCATCTTGTCTGGAGTCTGCCACAGGTCAACCTTGGTCATCATGCCGTCACGGCCCATGATGTACCAGAAGCGCCCGGGATTCTCTGACTTCAGGGTCTCGTGATGCTCGACCGCCTTGAGTACGTGTACCGCGTAGCCGGTGGGAATATGGGCAATGACTTCTTTCTTGTCACCGTCGACGATGGCGATCTTGCCTACATCACGCTCAATCACGAGGAAGAAGTTCTCCCAGTTGCGGCCGTGCATCGGCTTGCTCGGGTAATCCTTGGGATCGACATAGACCTTGTGGCGCTCTTTCATGAGAGAAAGGGACATTTCCGGCGGAATAGGCGGCTCCTGCTGGATATACTTGGCCATCAGAGTGATTTCTTCCTTGCTCATGATGTCATCGAAGTTATTCATACCACCTTCTGTACCGTAGGTGATAATTTTCTCCAGACGTTTCTGGCCCAGCTTGATAGTGTTCTTGGGCTCCAAGCTCTTGCCGGTAGCACCTTTGCGCAGTGTGCCGTGGCAGCCGGCGCAACGCTGGAAATACAGGCTCTTGCCTTTTTCAAAGTCTGCCTCAGACATTTTTGGTGCTTGGTCGGCGGCGCCGGCCGTGGTCGCCATACCGGATATGGCAAGGCCGACGGCCATGCTCAAAGCGGATGTACGGAGTTTGGTCTTAAACATGTCAGATTACCCCACAGTTTGGTAAATTGAACCGAAAGAAATCCCTTCGATTCCCGAAAATATGACGATCATGGTTTTTCCAATAATCGTTGCATGGTAATGTGGACTCTGCTGGAAAAACTGACATTGACCTACGTCAAACAAGGTTTTATTTAATGAAATTCTAATATTCTTGTTTTTTAATGAATTCATCAGAAGATGCATGGATAGAGAGTAGGATTGCGTGATAGAATCCATCATCAAGTACATTTCTAAGTATAGAATACAGGTGATTTTCATGACAGCGAACGTTAACCAACTCAATGACGAGGATCTGACTCTTACCGAGACTGCACAGCAGAAAATGCAGGAACTGGCAGGACAGGTTGAAGAGAACATAGAAGGTGTTCGTGTCTATGCCACTCCTGGTGGTTGTAGCGGCATCAATTTTGGCATGACCTTCACGGATCAGCTCAGTGGCGAAGACAATGTGCGGGAATACGCAGGTTTCAAGCTCATCGTTGACAATGGAACCATGGGCTATCTTAAAGGTGTGGAAATCGATTTCGTCGCCAACGATGGCGAAGATGCCCGATTCGTATTCAACAACCTGCAGCCTGTGGGCGGCAGCGGTTGTGGCACTTGTGGTTCCAATACCGGCGGTGGTTGCGGCTGAGTTTCTAGCTTGTATCCACCCATGAAAAAAGGCGCCGAGGCGCCTTTTTTCATGGGTGGTCAGAAAGGTTTGAACACGGCAAGCCACACGATAGCCACCAGCAGGAGCAGGGGGAATTCGTTGAAATACCGATACCAGGTGTGGGAATGGGTGTTCTTGCCATCACGAAAATCCTTCACTAATTTTCCACACCAGAAGTGATAACCGACCAAAACGGCCACCAGCAGCAATTTGATATGCAGCCACATCATGCTGCTGTAAGCTGCCCAGGCGCCGGCAATCAGCATCCAGGTGCCGAATACCACGGTGAAGATCATCCAGGGTGTGACGAAATAGTAGAGCTTGCGCTCCATGACCTTGAATTTTTCATCCAGAACTGGCTCATCGGTGGACATGGCGTGGTGTACGAACAGGCGCGGCAGGTAGAAAAGGCCGGCAAACCAGCTCACCATGAAGATAAGATGCAGGGCTTTGAGCCATGGCCAGGGTGACATGATGCTTTTCTCCGTTAGTCTGTTTTATTAGCAATTTCAGCTGATTGTGGTTTTCTGAACCAGCTGAATACGGTTTTTCCGCCTGCCTTGAGTAATCGCCAGATTTTGGGTACAAGCCAGGCGGCCAACAGTATAAAGAGTATCAGCAGCAACACAAACAGCCAGGGATAGTTGAGTGCAGTCCAGAGGCCGCCGATGACGGCGGCATCTTCCGTGATCGAGGCACTCCAGTTGGTCACGGGTTCCGGCGAGGTGTTGATCAATGCCCGGGTGCTGGCCTTGCTCACATGGCTGGTCGTCGCCAGCCCGCCACCCAGGATCAGTCCGGCCAGCTCGCCTGCGGTGCCCATGTCCAGTCCCTGGGCGGCGCCTGCGGCCAGGAGCGCGCCGGCCGGAATGCGAATGAAGGTATGTACGGCATCCCAGAGGCTGTCCAACCCAGGCATTTTGTCAGCAAAAAATTCCACCACGAACATCAGTCCTGCAGCACCCATTACCAGGGGGTTGCTGAGAATCTCCAGACTCTGGGGCAGGTCGGTCTGGCCACTGGCCCCCATCCAGCCCAATACCAGCATGGCCGCGTATAGATTCAGCCCGGAAGCCCAGCCGGCACCCAGCATCAGTGCAATGGATTGTATAGTTTGTGATTCCATGAGTGGCCAATGGTTGCGGAACAGCCCTATGTCTTTCCAGTGTGTTGTAGAATAGCCTTTTCATTGTGGGAATTGGAAGCGGAAATGATCAAGGTCGGTATCGTTGGGGGTACGGGATACACGGGCGTGGAGCTTTTGCGCCTGCTGGTGAGACATCCCGGCGTCGAACTGCAGGTAATTACTTCGCGGTCGGAGGTCGGTCGTGCGGTGGCCGACATGTATCCCAACCTGCGTGGTTATACGGATTTGTGTTTTACGGTACCGGACGAAGCAGCGCATCGTCGCTGGTTAGCGCCCTGACCAATGCCTCGATGGCTTGTTTGTTACGAGCTCCCACGCGCCCGACCAGATACGCCGCCGCCGCGCGTCGTACCTCCAGATCAC
>DTXR01000685.1 GCA_012962365.1 Chromatiaceae bacterium
CGGCAAGGGCAGCAACAACTCCCCCTGGATGAGAATTTCCTCGCCGCACTGGAGAAGGGGCTGCCAGATTGTGCAGGTGTGGCTCTGGGATTGGATCGCCTGCTGATGCTTCAGCAGCGGGAAGCTACTCTGGACGGGACGCTGGTTTTTTCCTTGAAGAACGCATGATTTGGCCGATGCGCTGGCCCATGCGCACCCGTACGCCCGGCTGGAAGGCCTCATCCCATTTGATGCGATTCCGGGAAAACAGAGTGATGACGGTGGAGCCCATGTTGAAGCGTCCCATTTCTTCACCCTTCTTCAGAATGATTTTCTTGTCTTTGTCGTAGAGCCAGTTGGAAGGTTGGCCGGCAGGCCCCTTGACCTCTCCCGCCCACACGGTTTCCATGCTGCCGACGAAGATGGCGCCGACGAGAATAACCAGCATGGGGCCTGCTGCCGTATCGAAACCACAGATCAGGCGTTCATTGCGGGCAAACAGATTGGGCACCAGCTGCACCGTGGCTTCGCTGACACTGTATAGATCGCCGGGTATAAATATCATCCCTCGCAGCCTTCCGCTGAGGGGCATGTGTACGCGGTGATAGTCCCGGGGAGACAGATAGATGGTGGAATAAGCGCCACCGTAAAAAATCCTGGCCAGCTCCCGGTCACCGGCCAGCAGTTGCAGCAGTTCGAAATCATGACCCTTTGCCTGGATCAGCTTTCCCCGCTTGATATAATCCACCTGGCTGGCCTTGCCGTCACAGGGGCTGGCAATGGCATTCGACTGATGAGCGATAGGACGGGCATCTGCCTTGAGTGCCCTGGTGAAGAATGCATTGAAGGATGGATAACTGCTGGGTCTGGGGTTTTCTGCCTCGAACATGTCCACGGAATAACGGGACACGACTTCCCGAATGAGCATGTTCTTGAACGGTTTCCAGGTGCTGCGGGTGATCTTGTACATACCCGCCGCCAGCAAATGCTGGGGCAATACCTTCAATGCAGCGGTAAAAAACTTGTCTTTGAATCCTGGTTGCATCAAATTCTCAATTGAAATACTGCAGGTCCCTGGCAATGTGCATTGGATTTGTTATGCCGGTAAACAATGCCAGAAGATAGCCCTTCGGGTTGATCAATGCCACGATGCTGGCGTCCGGGGCGCAGGTCGTACTGCTGGCAGGCAGGCCAATATGTTTTCCCAGTTTCTGTATTTCCCTTTCATCTCCAAACACGGCGGTAAACGCCGGATTATAAAATTCGATAGCCTGTTTCAGCTTTCCCGCATCATCTGGCGTTGTTGCGCCGGTCTGGACGAATACCACGCGGGTCATCTTCTGTAGTTGTGGTTTGTCTGCCAGATTGTTCCAGGCCATGATGTACAGGCGCAGCAGACTATCACAACCGCCGTCATACAGGTTGCCAACGATGACAAAATTCCAGAAATTTTTGAAAGACTCTCCCGTAAATGCTTCCCCGTACTTGTCTTTCAGTTGAAAATCGCCCACGTTTTCAGGACGGGGTAACACCGTTGCACTGATTTCCTTCGTGAGCGGGCGTGCGTACTGATTGCCCAGATAATAGCTGGCAATGAATACAATGACGGCAAGCAGCGCAAAAACAAGCTTGGGAACGATCTTTTTCTGGCGTAGTTTCGACACGATCTGGCAGTTGGTGAACTGAGGCAGGCAATTGTAACAGGAGGAATGCGGCTGATTGTGTAACAATCCCTACCCTACGGCAATTACCAACTATCATTGAAGGGCTGGCGAAGTGACAGACAACAATAAAATACTCAGCAAAGACCAATTGCGTGATCTGCTGGATGATGAACAATATGCCGTCTGCTGTGAGCATGGCACCGAGGCAGCTTTCACGGGTAAATACTGGGATACCAAGACACCCGGCATTTACCACTGTGTGTGTTGTGGTGCGCCCCTGTTCAGTTCAGAAACCAAGTTCGATTCGGGTTCGGGGTGGCCGAGCTATTGGCAGCCGGTGACCGATGGCGCAGTTTCGAGCAAGGAAGACCGAAGCCATGGCATGCTGCGCATCGAGGTCTGCTGCGCAAATTGCGACAGCCATCTCGGGCATGTGTTTTCAGATGGACCGGAACCCACAGGATTGCGTTACTGCATCAACTCGGCTTCACTGCAGCTGGTTCCGGAATGAAAAAAGCGACTCAGCCAGGCTGTCTGCGCCACAATGAAAGAGGAAAAACTCAGGCTCGAATTGTGCAATAAATTTCTCAACACCAGCCCACAGCTTGAAAAAATATTCATCACCC
>DTXR01000686.1 GCA_012962365.1 Chromatiaceae bacterium
ATGGCGACACCGAGTTCCCGCGCTCTTGCCAGTTTGGAACCCGCCGCTTCGCCAGCCACCACATAGTCGGTCTTTTTTGATACGCTGCCCGCCACCTTCGCGCCCAGCTCCTGCAATTCGGCCTTGATTTCACTGCGCGGGCGGCTGAGGCTGCCGGTGAGAACGAAGGTTTTTCCTGCCAGGGGCCGTGCATCTTCCGGCGGTGCTTCCACATCTGGCCAGCGTATGCCTGCCTCCAGAAGCTTTTCAATCACTTCCCGGTTGTGGGGCTGGCGGAAAAAGGCGGCGATATGGGCGGCGACGACGGGTCCGACATCCGGGGTTTCCTGTAACTGTTCTTGCGTGGCTTTTTCCAGGGCGTCCAGACTGCCGAACTGCCGCGCCAGGGTCTGACTGGTGGCTTCCCCCACTTCGCGTATGCCCAGGGCGTAGAGAAAATGCGCCAGGGTGGTTTCCTTGCTGCGCGCCAGGGCATCCAGGAGATTCTGCGCGGATTTTTCGCCCATGCGTTCCAAACTCATGAGCTGTTTTTCGGTGAGGTTGTAGAGATCTGCCGGGTCATGAACCAGCTCCTGGTCCACTAGCTGCTCCACCAGTTTGTCGCCAAGCCCTTCAATATCCATGGCCCGGCGGGAAGCAAAATGCTTGATCGCCTCTTTACGCTGGGCAGGACAAAACAGGCCACCGGTACACCGCGCCACCGCCTCACCTTTGGGCTTGATGATATCAGAGCCGCAGACAGGACAGTGTTTTGGCAGCAGCACTTTTTTGGCGTCCGGCGGGCGGCGTTCGGGAAGCACACGGACGATCTCGGGAATCACGTCCCCGGCACGACGCACATAGACGGTATCGCCAATATGCACATCTTTCTTCTGTACCTCATCCATATTGTGCAGCGTGGCATTGCTCACGATGACGCCGCCCACTTGCACGGGTTCCAGCCGCGCTACGGGCGTCACCGCGCCGGTGCGCCCCACCTGGAATTCCACGTCTTTCACCACCGTCAAGGCCTCCTGGGCGGGAAACTTGCGGGCGATGGCCCAGCGCGGGGCGCGG
>DTXR01000687.1 GCA_012962365.1 Chromatiaceae bacterium
CCTTTTCCCGCGCCTTCTTGGCCAGCAGGCCGGCGCCCACCAGCACCGAGGGGTTGGAGGTGTTGGTGCAGGACGTGATGGCGGCGATCACCACGTCGGCGGGCTCGATGCTGTCGTCGCTGCCGGCGATGGGGGTCGCCGTGCCGCTGCCCATGTCGGCCAGCGCCTGCTCGGCGGAGCCTGAGACGCCGGACAGCGGCACCCGGTCCTGCGGGCGCTTGGGGCCGGCGAGGCTCGGCTCCACGGTGCCGAGGTCGAGCTCCAGGGTGTCGGTGAAGACCGGGTCGGGGGTCGAGGCGTCGCGCCACATGCCCTGCGCCTTGGCATAGGCCTCCACCAGGGCGACCCGCTCGGGATCGCGGCCGGTGAAGCTGAGGTAGCGGATGGTCTCCTCGTCGACCGGGAAGATGCCGCAGGTGGCGCCGTATTCCGGCGCCATGTTGCCGATGGTCGCCTGGTCGGCCAGGGTCAGGTGGTCCAGGCCGGGGCCGTAGAACTCGACGAACTTGCCGACCACGCCCTTGGCGCGCAGCATCTGCACCACGGTCAGCACCAGGTCGGTGGCGGTGGTGCCTTCCTTCATGGCGCCGGTCAGCTTGAAGCCGATGACCTCGGGGATCAGCATGGAGACCGGCTGGCCCAGCATGGCGAAGGCATACTCGACCTGTGTGGAGCCGAGATCGAAAAAGCTCAGCATCAGGGAGGCGATAGCCAGCACGAGGTAGGTGAGCACGGTGATGATATGCAGGTCAGGCGCGTTCGTCCCGAGAAAAGAAGGGCCTATCCCGACGCTGCTGAACATCAGAAGGCCGATAGCAAGAATTACGCGGTAGGTAAAGTACAGGCGCATCAGCCGTTTGCTTCGCTCCTGCGGCTCCGGCATGATCACCAGGCGGTCTGCCAGACGGTCGGCGCGCATCAGTTGCTGTCCTTTTGTGCGTGCTCCCTGCAACAATAACTATGTCCGTTTTGTTTGAAGGCTTCGTCTTCCGGAATATGCAGGTCGCAGTATTCGCAGGAGACCACGTTTTTTATCCCGGGTTTGGGGGCGGAAACGCTACTCCCGCGCAAGGTGCGTACTATCCACCAGATGAGCACTGCGGCGGCGAGAAGAAAGATAATTTTCATGTGGGCAAGGATACTAAAAAATCCCGATTCTTTGTGTTACTTTAGCATTCTTTTGGCACAAAGGGAGATGCGGAAAGATGCAGGCAAACATTGCGCTGGCCCAGGGTGATTTCCTGGTGGGTGATATAACCGGCAATGTGCAGCAAGTGCTGGATATCGCCAGACGGGCCAGGGATGAATTGAGTGCTGCTGCTGTGGTGTTCCCCGAGCTGTGCCTGTGCGGGTATCCTCCCGAAGATTTGTTGCTCCGACCGGAGTTTCTTGCCGATGTGGAACATGGGCTGGCGCATATCCTGCTGCAGGTTTCCGGCATCGATGTGGTGGTTGGTTACCCCCGGCAGCATGAAGGACGGTTGTACAATGCCGCGGGTGTAGTCCGCGATGGTGAACTGATCGCGGAGTATTTCAAGACGGAACTGCCGAACTACAGTGTGTTCGATGAGAAACGCTACTTTACGCCTGGTGAAGCACCCTGCGTGGTGGATATCGCCGGCATTCCCATGGGTATTACTGTTTGTGAGGATATCTGGATGCCTGGGCCCGCTGCCAGAACCGCAGCTGCCGGGGCCAAAATGCTTCTGAATCTGAATGCTTCCCCTTATCAGGCCGGCAAGGGAAAAGAGCGGGAACAGGTTGTGTCACGGCGGGCCAGGGAAAGCGGGTTGCCCATCGTGTATGTAAACCTCGTCGGCGGACAGGATGAACTGGTGTTCGATGGCGCATCTTTCGTTGTCGATGCACAGGGAAAGATCTTGCAGCGAAGCAGGTTTTTTGACCACTCTCTGGATGTTCTGTCATTGTCGGATGCAGGCCAGCCAATGCCTGGTGTGGTCACCCCTTGTCCAGGTGAAGAGGAAATGATCTATCGCGCTCTGGTGACAGGTGTGCGTGATTATGTGGGCAAGACCGGATTTCAGGGGGTGGTACTGGGATTGTCGGGCGGCATCGATTCCGCCCTGACCCTGGCTGTTGCAGTGGATGCACTGGGGCCGGAGCAGGTGGAAGTGGTGCTCATGCCATCGCGCTATACGGCAGACATGAGCAACGAGGATGCCCTGGAGCAGGCTCGCCGTATGGGGGTGAAGCAAAGCATCATACCCATCGAGCCGGCTTTCAGTGCTTTCCTTGACATGCTCGAAGACGAATTCGCCGGTCAGCCCATGGATGTCACCGAAGAGAACATCCAGGCACGTTGCCGGGGGATTATCCTCATGGCCATCAGCAACAAGAGTGGACGCATGTTGCTTACCACCGGCAACAAGAGTGAATTGTCCGTGGGCTATGCCACTTTGTACGGTGATATGGCGGGCGGGTTCGCACCGCTCAAGGATGTGTTCAAGACCATGGTGTACAAGCTGTCGCGGTGGCGCAACAGGGAACAAGAAGTGATACCCGAACGGGTGATCGTGCGCCCGCCCTCTGCCGAGCTGCGTCCCGATCAGCAGGACACCGATAGCCTGCCGCCCTATGATGTGCTGGACGAGATCCTGCGGCGTTATGTGGAGCAGGATCAGGGGGTGACGGAGATAGTGGCAGCAGGTTTCGACAAAGCGTTGGTGCGCCGCATCACACGTATGGTGGATATCAATGAATACAAACGACGGCAGGCCCCTCCAGGGGTCAAGGTCACCCGACGTGCATATGGGCGCGACAGGCGTTATCCTATCGTGAACGGTTACTGATCATATCTTTACTCACAGGGGAAACCGATGAAAAAAGTCGAAGTCATACTCAAACCTTTCAAACTTGACGATGTGCGGGAGGCATTGTCTGAAATCGGCATTACCGGTATGACGGTAACCGAGGTGAAAGGTTTTGGCCGCCAGAAGGGACATACCGAGCTGTATCGCGGGGCGGAATATGTCGTGGATTTTCTGCCCAAGGTGAAACTGGAGCTGGTGGTCAAGGAAGAGCAGCTGGACCTCTGTATCGAGACCATCATCGGCGCAGCCCGCACGGGCAAGATCGGGGACGGCAAGATTTTTGTATCCGCCGTGGAACGGGTGATCCGCATCCGCACCGGCGAGGAAGATGCCGACGCGATCTGATGTTTTCCGGGATGGAGGCCGTCCCGAACTTGTTGAAATAGAAAATGTTCGGCAACCCCGAGCGCATCCGTGGACAGCGTTGCCGCACCTTGACAGGGAATTACCCTGCCGGTGGCGCGGCGTCTTGCCACGAATACGCTCGGGGTGGCTGAGGACGATATAGATAGTTGCCGGGTTAATAGTTTCCCAGAAATTTCTGCCACTGCTCTATGTACAGGGCTTCTTCTTCCAGTGCCGGAGGAAACACCAGACGCACACCTGAAAACAGATAGCCCGCACCAGGCAAACCGGCATTGCGGATGCTGATGCGGCGCAGGGCAGGCTGTGTATGGATGCAGCCGCCACGCAAGACAGGGTGTTGATCATCGAACTCACGGCTGCGCATTTCCGGATCGACGGGCGCTTCGTAACCCTTGTACGGGTGCAGCGGATTGCCGCACCATTCCCACACCCGTCCACCATCCTGCAGGGCGCCGATGCGGGCGGCGGCTTCCCAGTGATATTCGTGAGGCAATACGGCACCGCTGAAGCCTGGTAGATTTTGTGCTGCCCAGTTGGCATAGGCTTGGGCTTCATACCAGGAAATGCCGCTGACGGGCAGGTCGGGCAGCAGTTCCATGGGGCCGTTTATTCCCAAAGCGTACCAGTGACCGTTTGCGTCTTTTTGCCAGTGCCAGGGATGGGTCAGGCCATGTTCTTTACGCCAAGATTGTCCCTGTTCACTCCAGTGCGCGTCATTCGTGTAGCCGCCATCTTCCATGAAGGCCAGCCAGGCAGCATTGTCTGCCGGTTTGTTGCTGATGCGAAAGTTGCGCATCTCGACCATTTGCATGGGTTGTTCGTTGTCGAAACTGACGCCTTCCCGTGCGCCGATACGGTAATGGCCCTGAGACACTTCCGTACTGTCCTGGTCAGGCTGTCGTGGTTTCAGGGGTTCCCTGACCTCGAAATCACCGCCCTGTCTGACCGCACGGGCATGGCGCACGGAGAGAACCTGTTCATAGATGCGACCATGGGTCTGCACCAGGTAATCGACCAGCCAGCCGTTTTTCAGCCAGGGATGATCAGGCAACTGGCCAGGGTTGGCCAGCAGTGTCAGGTGATGGTCCTGGACTTCCAGCGCCCAGTTGAGCAGGTGTTCCCTGGGAGGAAGCTGTTGCTGTAGTTGAGCTGCCTGGGGTAACGAGCCAGAAAAGATGTGCCGTACCCGCTTGCTCAGGTCGTCATCCCCCAGAACCTTTTCCCGCAGCCAGTACAGCTCCAGGTAGACGCTGCGCCCCAGCAACCAGCCGATACTTGGCAGATCCGGGTGGAACTGCGCATCGGCGTCTTCAGCTGGCAGGTCCTCCACCAGCTGGGCGAGCAGTTGGTGGATGTTGCTGAGCGCCCCCAGGCTTTGCGGCGCGATCATCCCAATTCGGGTGTTTCGGCGGTAACCATGAACACTACGCGCTCGGCGATGTTGGTGATACGGTCACCGATACGTTCCAGGTGATAGGCGATCCAAAGCAGATGGGTGGCGTGCATGCTGGTGTCTGCAGAAGTCATGAGAGTCATCATCAGGCTGGAGCAGGCTTCTTCGTCCAGTTCATCGATCTGCTTGTCGTGATCGGCGACATGGTTCGCCAGTTTGCTATCCATGTTTTCGTAGGCTTCCATAACCTGCAGCAGCATTGTCTGGCATAAATCCCCCATGGCCGAGATGCGATCCATGGGGCCGGAAAAGTCGCTGGGATCCATGCCCAGGACGATGTTGGCGATATCCTTGGCATGATCGGAAATACGTTCCAGCTCGGCAGAAATCTGCAGGCTGGCAATGACTTCGCGAAGATCCCCTGCTTTGGGTTCCAGCGTCGCCAGTATCTGCAGGCATTCCTTCTCGATGATGCGCATCAGATGATTCTGCTGCAGATCCTGGTTGACTACGGTCTGTGCCAGTTCTGCGTTCTGGGTTTTCAGTGCTTCCATGGCCTTCTCGACCGACTGGTGGGCCTTGCTGGTCATGGCGAACAGGTTTTGGTGTACCTGGGCTTCGGCCCGGGCGAGAAGTCTGTGTGGGGTGGTCATGCCGCCTTCCGATAAGTTTTTATATCGACTGATTTTATCATGTTGCGCCGTTGCAGATCAGCCAAACCTTTTCTGCAGGTAGTCGATGATATCGCCGGATTCGTACATCCAGGTCACGTGGCCATCTTCGTTGGCAATACGCAGACAGGGTACCTGCTGCTTCCCGCCTTCCTGTTCGAGTTCCTGCCGGTAACGGGGGTTGTTCTTTGCGTCCCGCAGTTCGATATTCAGGCCCAGGCGGCGAATGGCGCGGCGAACCTTGACGCAAAAGGGGCAGGCTGCATATTGGTATATGGCCATACTGGCCGTTTGTCCGTCCAGTTCGGCCTGTTTCTCAGGGCTGTGAACCGGTTTTTTCGGCTGGGTGAGCCAGTCGAAAAAGAGGATGATGCGCCCCAGCAGCCAGCGCACAGCGCCCACTATTTGGCCCCTCCGCCCAGGCAGGGGGGAGACTGGGGAGCCTGTCCGCTTTTTTCTTCCCACTCATCCGGTGTCATGGTGTGCAGGGCCAGTGCATGAATACCGTTGGCCAGCTCGTCGGCCAGCGCCGTGTTGATCAGGCGGTGGCGCTGAAGCAGGGATTTTCCGTTGAATTTCTCCGACACTGCGATGACCTTGTAGTGGGATTCGTTGTCTTCGGGCACGTTGTGCATGTGGGTTTCGTTCACCACTTCCAGGTACATGGGCGACAGTGCCTGCCGGAGTTTGGATTCGATTGTCTGTTGTCTGTTCATGGGCGTATGTTGTCCCCGAACAGCGGCGTTATCAACGGGTATTTTGTGTGCCTATATGCCGTCCCAGAAGGCGGAATCACGGGCCAGGAATTGCTCATGAGGGATGTAATGGGAGCCATCGCAGGAAAAGTTCAGGCCCACGATGCCGTTGAACAGATTGATGGAACCGGCGCGCAGATAGATGGTGTCATCTGCGAAACGCAGATGGCGGAAGGTCTGCAGAATGGGGCGGATGCTCTCCTGGGGGATCTGAGCTTCTTCCGGGTATGGATGGTGCGGGTAGGCCAGACAGATATCCGGGTCGGTGAGTTCGTCGATCTCCACCAGCTGGTAACGGTAAGGATCCTGCATGAACCACAGGGTGGCGCGGCTGCTGGAAAAATGGATTTCCATCTGGAAGGCGCCGTGTTCGGTAACCAGTTCCTCC
>DTXR01000688.1 GCA_012962365.1 Chromatiaceae bacterium
CGCGCCATTCCCGGAGTACCGCCATGCGGCCGATATGGCCATCCGGGAGCAGGCGTCCCGTACCTATGGGGTTGCCCTGATCGTCCTCCGCAAGCAGGTGCAGGCATTGATCGTCAATGCCGTCCCACTCCAGTTCGACGGGAACATTCTGTTCCTGCACAAACACGGTTTCACGCACCTGTCGCAGGGCGCTCCTGTCTTTCGGCCAGCGGGCCAGGCGTATTCGGTAGCGATTTTCAGTCATCACATGGTACCAGCCAGCTTTCGTTGATCAGTCGAGCGAGTACTTTCAGCAGTGCGGGATCAACATCTTGCAGCAGGCTCTGACCCAATTGGCGGTCGTCACATAACCGCCTGAGTCTGTTCTGGCAATGCTCGGGCAATTCGAATACTTCACCACAGACGAACAGATACAGCCCCTGCCTATCGGGTCTTTCCGACCAGGCCCAACGGCTGAAAGGATGACGCCGCCAGTCTTGCCGCCGGAAAAGTTCGGGCAGCTGTGTCTGATCGATACTGTGCGTCCTCGGCTCGATGAACAGATGCGCTTTTAGCTCGGTGGAAAAGCAGCCGAACCAGCGCTGACGCAGGTCTTCGTTCAACAGCCAGGCATCCAGTTGTTTGACTGCCTGCTCGATGGCCTCAGGACGAATCTGTGCCGGGCTGTTCTGGGGTGACAGGGGCGGGTCGCAGAAATGGGTTTCCTCAGGGATGTGATCCAGCAGGTGCTGGGTGAAGCTTCCCAGCATTTCCGGCGTCGACGGGGCTCTCAGTCCTACGGACCAGGTCATGCAGTCATCGTCTTCTGCCACACCCCAATGGGCGATGCCCGGAGGGAGATAGAGGATATCGCCCGGCTTCAATGTCCATTCCTTTTCAGGCTCGAATGCCTCAAGGATGCGCACCGGCAGATTCGGAAGCAGGGCATCAGACTTCGCCTTGTTGCCGATCTGCCAGCGACGTTTCCCTCGTGCCTGGATGAGAAATACATCGTAAGTGTCCGTGTGTGGCCCAACAGAACCACCGGTGATGGCATAGCTGATCATGATGTCATCGAAACGCCAGGAAGGGATGAAATGGAAGCGTCTCATCAATTCTGCGATGGCCGGTACATACTTGTCCACATCCTGCACCAGCAGGGTCCAGTCTGTTTCAGGTAATTCAGCAAAGACGGTATCATCAAAGGGACCATAGCGCAGTTCCCATTCGCTCCTGCCCTGTTGGAGAACGATGCGTGATTCCACGTCTTCTTCACAAGCGAGCCCGGCGAGTTCTTCCGGTGACAGGTCAAAATCATAGTCCTGTATGGCATCCGGCATCAGGAGAGGTTTCTTCTGCCAATAGTGATCGAGGAAATCCTGAATGCTCAGGGAATCGGGGAACTTAAGCTGCATGGGAGCCTGTCGGGTTTGGTGCATTCGGTGCAAATTTTATCCTATTCCGCTCCTCCCGGCCTGTGGATCGCAAATGATAAATTTGCCCTTGTTTTTGCTGAAAAATGCGGTATCCTTTTGCTCCTTCGGAGAGGTGGCAGAGCGGTTGAATGCACCGGTCTTGAAAACCGGCATGGGTTAGTAGCCCATC
>DTXR01000689.1 GCA_012962365.1 Chromatiaceae bacterium
CCGGCAGCCAGATAGTGGAAGCCACGCATCTGGAAGCCTTCCTCGGTGAAAGCATACCCACCGCAGAATTTCAGCCCGGAGCAGCAACAGCCGTCCGCCAGGCACTATCGGGTAACCAGGACGATCAGGAGCAGGACCTGCACTGGCAGGCGGCAGCCCTGGCTCGGTTGATGCGCGTGCCCGAAGGTTTCATGCGAGACAGTTCCAGAAAACGCATCGAAGCACATGCCCGAAAGCAAGGTCTGACCGAAGTGAGCCTCAAAACAGCCGAAGCTGGCCTGGCAGCAGCCCGCAAGGCCATGGAAGCACAGATGGACGCCGATACAGCATCCGGGAAATCAGCCATTAAAGAGAGTGGCTGTCCGTTCGCAAAAATGATGCAAACCCAGCCATCCGGGCAGATCGGCACCAACTCAGAAGACCTGCCCTGGGATCGGGAAGCCGAAGCCCTGCTGGACAGGGTGCCTCCCGGTTTCTGCCGGGACATGACCCGCAAGGCCGCACAGGCCATTGCCGATCAGAATGACAGAAACAGGGTAGACGCCGCCTTCGTACAGCAGGTGCTGCAAACCTTCAAATCCGGCTCGGATAACAGCAGCGAATCCATGCCCTGGGAAGCTGGCGCCCGGCAACGCATCGCCAAGGCGCCCGACATGGTCCGCGGCATGCTGATTCAGGAAATCGAAGGCTGGAGCCAGCGACAAAACCTGCCCCAGGTTACGGAAGATGCGGTGGATGCAGTCAAGGCCATCTGGGCGGAACGGGGCGTATTCCATCTCTCCCCGGACGACCCCCGCAATGGATAACGACCTCTTCCTCATTGCCGTCAACCTCACCCGCCGCTGCAACCTGGCCTGCACCCATTGCTACATGGATGCAGAAACCCGTATCAGGGGGAGCAACGGGGAGCTGGACACGGAGGAAGTCAAAACGTTGCTCTCCGACATCGCTTCCCGCAGCAACGAAACCATGGTCGTGCTCACCGGAGGCGAACCTTTGCTGCGGCACGACCTGGAAGCGCTGGTCAGCCATGGCAGCAATCTTGGCTTGTCCATGGTCATCGGCACTAATGGCGTACTGCTCACAGAGCAACGGGTGATATCCCTCAAAGCAGCGGGCGCCATGGGCATGGGCATCAGCCTGGATTCACTCGATCCCAACAGCCACGACAGCTTCCGGGGTTGCCCAGGCAGTTGGGAGAAAACCCTTGCCGGCATGGATTATTGCCGCAAACATAAACTGCCCTTCCAGGTGCATTTTTCGGTCACCGAACAGAATGCCCACGAAGTACAGCCCATGATTGATTTCGCCGGCGCCAGCGGCGCCCATGTGCTGAACATCTTCTTCCTGGTATGCACGGGTCGCGGTGAATCCATGTCCGACATCACGCCCGCCCGTTACGAGCAGGTACTCAGGCAACTGGTGACAGCGCAGGACGCCAGCGAGAGCCTGATCATCCGCGCCCGCTGCGCCCCTCACTACAAGCGCGTGGCCTACGAACACAACCCGGCATCCCCCCTCACCCGCGCCGAAGGCTACGAGGGCGGCGGCTGTCTTGCCGGCATTCACTACTGCCGCATCACGCCGGAAGGCAGCGTAACCGCCTGCCCTTATATCCCGAATGAAGAAGGCAGCATCCGGGATCAGAACTTCTGGGAGATCTGGGATCAGTCGCCGACCTTCCATCGTTTGCGCAACCCTGATTTGAAGGGCAAGTGCGGCAAATGCGAATACCGGAAACTCTGCGGTGGCTGCCGGGCGCGGCCGTTGGCCATGGGCGGCGACATCATGGATGCAGACCCCTGGTGCGGCCACATGCCCAGCGGCAAGGCCGTCATTCAGCCCTTGATCGAATGCCCCGCCGGACAAATAAACTGGACTCCTGAGGCCAGCCAGCGTCTGCAACGCATTCCCGGTTTCCTGCGCAAGATGGTGCGCAAGCGCGCCGAATCTCATGTTCGCGAACTCGGTGAAACCCTGGTCACCGTGGAGCATCTGAGTACCCTCGCAACCAACCGGTTCGGTGACAACTTCCCGTTGCAGCGCCCGGCCGACAAAACCGCTTCCACAGAATCCAAAACGCTGGCCTGGACTGCTGAAGCCCGATCCTGGCTGAATAATCTGCCGCGCTTTCTGCGCGACGGCATTTTCGCCGTGGCCGAAAATGTGGCACGAAGCGAAGGCCGCCTGGAAGTCAATATCAAGCTGTTGCACCGTCTGGAAGCCGGTGACAGGAGCGACCCCGGCCTTCCATGGGAAAAAGACGCGGATACTCTACTGAATGAATTATTGGCAAGGCGTTCACCCCAGGCCGCCATGTTCGTCAGGCCCACCATGCAGGCGGCTGCAGAACGCGAGGCCCGGCGCCGCAGCGCCATCGTCGTAGGCTGTGAAGATGTAGAGAAGGTCTTCAATACCGACCTGGCTGGCGTCAATTGGAGCAAGGACGCATTGCAGAGAGTGGCATCGGCGCCGCCTTTCATTCGTGCCGGCATAAAGAAAGCCGCCGAGTTCGGCGCACGCCGCGAAGGCATCGAGACGATAACGTCAGAAGACCTGACCCGCTTTCGCAACCTCGCCATGATGAAGGCCGTGCGGCGCATGAAAGGCTTCGGCATGCAGCAACTGGACTTCGGCGCTTTCGATATTGCCAGAACCCGGGTGCCACGGTTGAAGGAAAACAAACAGGCGGCAAAGCGCTTCTCGGAAATCCGGCAGTATGTGGAATCACGGCAGGACCCAGAAACCGGCGGACTGGGCCTGCTCGACCGGGAACTGCTGGAAAAAATGAAGGCCGAGCTGAAGAAAAGGTGATCTCATGAAACCCCAGGTTCTCCTCATCGGCGCTGGCATATCCGGTCTGTCCACGGCCTGGTGGCTTGCGCAGAAAGGAATTGCGGTGGAAATCTGGGAATCCGCTTCACGACCCGGCGGAAAAATCCGCAGCCGCAGCGAAGAAGGCTACCTCACCGAGGACGCCGCCGCCCTGCTGGTCAATTTCCGTCCCCAGGTGGATCAGATGATCGCCGGATTGGGGCTGGACCAGCACAAGCAGCAACGCGATGAACACCTGGGTCGCTATATCGTCCATCACGACAAACTCACCCGCATTCCCATGCTCCTGCCGGCGCTGCTGGCATCCCCCCTGTGGAGCCTGCCCGCCAAACTGCGGCTTATGGCAGA
>DTXR01000690.1 GCA_012962365.1 Chromatiaceae bacterium
AGAACAACCGGAATTATTCAAAAAGAAAGTATATGATCTATCGGGACTTGACAGCTACACAGATCCTTGCCCAGGGCATACCTGAACGGACGTCAACCATGTCCCTGCTTTCTGACCAGGCTTTCCATGATCTGCCCAGCTGGATTCTCTCCAGCCAGGTGACGGCTTTGGTGCTTTTTGATCGCGATCTGACCGCCCTGTATATGAACCCCGCCGCCGAGATGCTGCTGTCTGTCAGCGCTCGCATGGTGTTGGGTCAGCCCATGGACCAGCTGCTGAGTTGTCCCCGGGCTGTTGTGGATCAGCATCTGAAAACCATAACCGAGAGTAACCAGCCACTGACTGAGCGGGAAATTCCCCTGACGCTGCCCGACGGCCACTGTATTACCGTTGATTGCACCCTGGTGCCCGTGGACTCTGACCAGCATCAGGGTTTGGTGCTGGCGGAAATCCGGCAGGTGGACAGACAATTGCGCCTGACGCGGGAAGAGCAGCTTATCAGCCAGAATCTTGCCACCCGGGATCTGATCCGCGGGTTGGCGCATGAGATCAAGAATCCTCTGGGCGGCGTGAGAGGAGCCGCCCAGTTGCTGGCAATGGAGCTGGAAGATACCGAGTTGAAGGAATACACCAGCATCATTATCGAAGAAGTCGACCGGTTGAAATCCCTGGTGAACGAGATGCTGGGCTCACGGCAACTTCCCGTGATGCGGAAAATCAACATTCACCACATACTCGAGCGTGTATGCACGATTGTAGCGGCTGATCCGCAATGTGCTGTGGTGCTGGAGCGGGATTATGACCCCAGCATTCCCGATCTTCAGGGAGATGCCGACCAGCTTATCCAGGCTGTATTGAATATCATACAGAATGCTGTTCAGGCCACCGACGGCCAAGGTCATATCCTGTTGCAGACGCGGGTGCTGCGGCAGTTCACACTGGTCAATACCCGTCATCGACTGGTCGCGCAGATCAATATCATTGATGATGGACCTGGTATCCCCGCCGAGCTTCAGGAACGGGTGTTCTATCCCATGGTCACAGGCAAGTCTGAAGGAACCGGGCTGGGACTGTCTATGGCGCAATCACTGATCAATCGTCATGGTGGTTTGATAGAATTCGTCAGTGAACCGGGAGAAACCGTGTTCACTATCTATCTGCCCCTGGAACAGGATCTATGAGCAATGCCGCCGCTGTCTGGATCGTCGATGACGACCGTTCCATTCGCTGGGTGCTGGAAAAAGCACTGACGAAAGCCGGGTTCGAGGTGCGCAGCTTCGAGCATCCAACCGACCTGCTCAAGGCGCTGCAATCTTACGAACCTGCCGTCATTGTTTCGGATATTCGTATGCCGGAGATGGATGGCCTGAGCCTGCTGGGCAAGATTCATGAAATCCAGCCAGAGCTGCATGTCATCATCATGACGGCGCATTCTGATCTGGACAGCGCGGTAAAGGCCTATGATGTTGGCGCCTTCGAATATCTGCCGAAGCCATTTGATCTGCAGGAAGCCGTAGACCAGGTGAGTCGCGCCGTGAGCAGCAGAAACAAGGAGACTGCTTCCGATGGCAGAGAGCTAGGAGAAAATGCCGGTATTATCGGTGAGGCGGCTTCCATGCAGAAGGTATTCCGGGCCATCGGACGGCTGGCGAAATCCAATATTTCTGTCCTGATAAATGGTGAATCAGGCACCGGCAAGGAGCTCGTAGCACGAGCCCTGCACGAGCACAGCCCCAGGGCCGATAAACCGTTCATCGCCCTGAACATGGCGGCCATTCCCCGGGAGCTCATGGAATCGGAACTGTTTGGTCATGAAAAGGGCGCATTCACCGGTGCCCAGGCCCGGCGCGTCGGGCGCTTTGAGCAAGCCGGGGGCGGCACCCTGTTTCTTGATGAGATCGGTGATATGCCCGCAGAAGCTCAGACCCGCCTGCTGCGGGTGCTCGCCGACGGCGAGTTCTACCGGGTGGGTGGCAGCAGTACCGTCAGGACCGATGTGCGCATCATTGCCGCAACCCACCAGGATCTGGAAGAACAGGTTGCTCAG
>DTXR01000691.1 GCA_012962365.1 Chromatiaceae bacterium
CCCGCAAATAAAAATGTAATGCAGGTCGGTCAAGCTGATAGTGCTTTTAGATCGCAGGGGCATTATCGGTTGTATTTTGGACTTGGCCGCTACGCTAAAGCAGACACAGTGAGGATTTTGCAGGCAGATCGATTGCGCGTAATTCGTTCCGTCAAAGGCAACCGGATTCTTAAGGTATCATCGCCGCAATAGTGGGGACGTCCTAATAGTGGGGACGTCCTTAAGAACCTAACGCGGGCATGGCCCGCAACCCAGATTCAAAATGTGCGCTAATGACCAGATCTTGACACAAAATTTACGTGAAAAAGGGGTAACACTCCACAGTGCATTTCTTAACCGAAATGAAAGGAGTGATACCCATGAAAAAGAGACGAAAAGGCAAACGTACAGGTAAACGCAAGGGGCGGTCCGGGCGGCCGTTCAGCTTAGAATTCAAGTTACGGGTAGTCCGGCTATTTCTTGAAGAGGGCTACCGGCGACCGATACTGGCCCAGGAGTTTGGCATCAGCGAATCCTCAATCGGCCGGTGGGCCAGACTCTACCGGCAATACGGTGAGCAGGGACTTAAGCCCAAATCCCGCAACCCCTCCTCCAGGGATACCCCCGAGGATGTCAGGGATAAAATTATCGATCTGAAGCGGTCCCACCCGACCTATGGGACCCGGCGGATCAGTGATATTCTAAAGCGCTTTTTTCTGATCCGCACCAGCCCGACCACAGTTGGTAAAACGCTAAACGCTGAAGGGCTTATCGAAAAGCCAGCGCGAAAGCGGAAAAAGAATCCCGCCAAACCTCGGTTCTTTGAACGTGCCACCCCAAACCAAATGTGGCAATCCGATATTATGACCTTCCGGCTTGGAGGGCGTAATGCTTATCTGATCGGGTATCTGGATGACTATTCCCGTTACATCATCGCCTTGGGATTATACCGCAGCCAGACAGCGGAACACGTCATCGAAACCTACCGCAAGGGCATCAGCGAATACGGCGTGCCCAAGGAGATGCTCACCGACAACGGGCGACAGTATACCAACTGGCGGGGTACGACGCGTTTTGAGAAAGAGCTTAAAAAAGAGCGGGTGAAGCATATCAAGTCCCGTCCCCACCATCCCATGACGCTGGGGAAAATCGAACGCTTCTGGCAAACCATCCAGAGCGAGTTTCTACAACGCGCCCAGTTCACCAGTTTTGAGGACGCCGCTGCCCGCACCTCTTTTTGGCTTAAATATTACAATTATAAACGCCCCCATCAGGGCATCGGCGGCCTGTGTCCGGCCGACCGGTTCTTTGAGATCCAGCATGCGCTGAAAACCACCCTTGAAAAAGGCATCGAGGAAAACGCCCTGGAATTGGCCTTGAGGGGCAAACCCCGGGCTCCTTTTTATATGGTGGGCCGCATGGGGAACCAGTCGGTGGTGATCCGTGCGGAAAAGGGTAAGGTAAAAATGCTGGTGGATGGCCGAGAGACCACCGACGATAAAGAACTTGTCTACGATGCCAGAAAGGATATAGATCATGAAAAAGAACAAACGCAGAAGGGCCTTCGATCCTCATCAGAAAATAACCGCCGTGCTGTCGGTATGGACCGAAAAGAAGACGACGACCCAGATGTGCCGGGAGTTGTCCATCAGTTCCAGCCTGCTAAACCAATGGCAGAATCAGGCCATGGCGGCGATGGTTACGGCCCTTTCTCCCAAACGGCCCGGACAATCGAAAGCACTGAACCCTCGACTGAATCGGCTGATCGAAAAGAATCTACCGGATCCCACCTTAAAGATGCAAAAGCGTTTGAGGGCCATCGAGAAGGCCTCTTAAACAGGGAGCCGTCCCATGAAACAAAACAGTGCCCGAAAGCGGGCGGAGATGATCATGAAGGTCCGTTGCGGTCTTTTGACAGCAAAACAAGCCGCCACACAACTGGGGGTGTCCCGCAAGACCTATTACAAATGGGAACAGCGGGGTCTGAGCGCCCTTTTAAAAGGGGTGGACGATCAGAAAGGGGGCCGTCCCAAGAAACCGGAGCCAGAATCAGATTTGGAAAAACAGCTGGCTCACAGCCGGGCCGAGATCGAATCGCTACGGCAGAAACTGAAACTAAAGGATATTGCCGCAAAGATGAAAACGGAACCCGGGTCGACCCGGACGAAAAAAAAATGAGCAAATCATGAATGCCGTGGCCAAAATCGAGGGGATCAAATCCCGGACAGGCCTGTGTTATACGCAGCTTTTGCCCCAGGCGGGGATCGGCTACAGGCGTTTTATGCGCTTTAAACGACGGATCGTCGCTGGCCACCCGCCTCTAAAAGCGCCGGGGCCCAAAAAGGTCGAATCCTTTGATTTTGGTAAGTTAACCCAAAAAATCGGCACATTGGAACATGGCCAAAAACGTACGCGGGGTACCGGGAATTTGTATCGGTCTTATAAAGATGTCATCTCCCGGCGCGAGTTCAATCAGCTGGTCATTGCAGTTCGTCGTGATCATCAGCGGGATCGCAGCGCGGCTTTAAAGCAGGTGATCTGGAAAAGGCCCGATGTGGTTTGGGCCCTGGACGGCACCGAGTACAAAGCCGGGTTCGCTGATCG
This sequence comes from Chromatiaceae bacterium, assembly GCA_012962365.1. Classification (GTDB taxonomy): domain Bacteria; phylum Pseudomonadota; class Gammaproteobacteria; order Chromatiales; family Chromatiaceae; genus Thiolapillus. The sequence goes on from DTXR01000691.1 coordinate 2,584, forward strand.
GAAACTGCATATCCAGAACTTGCAGGATCTATGCTCGGCCTACAAGTTCACTCCCCTGGCCACCGGGCAGACACCTTTAGGGGAGCAAATTGCCGGCCATTTGGATAATCAATTTGCCCGTTATGGACCACCGATGTTTATCAAACGCGACAACGGCGGCAATCTGAACCACCTGGCCGTCAACCAGTTGCTGGAAGATGCCATGGTCGTGCCCATCAACAGTCCCGTGAGGACGCCCCCTTATAATGGGGCTGTCGAGCGGGCCCAGGGTGAACTCAAACAATACCTTGACTGCTGGCATGACAAGGCGAAAACCATAGGTGAGTTGGGGCTGTTGGCTGAGACCGCCGTCCACGATCTCAATCATAAACCGCGAAGAAGGCTGGGCGGAAAAATTGCCTGCCGGGTCTACTTTGGTGACAAACGCATCCGCTACAATAAAAGAGAAAGGCGATCTGTTTTTGAGTGGATTGAAAACCTCGCCAGTGACATCTCCCAACGGGCTGGATATGATGTCATTACAATTTTAGCTTGGCGGGTGGCCGCCAAAACCTGGCTGATGAAAAATGGATTAGTTGAAATCCTTAACCCTCAAAAAGCAGCATGCTGAGTTTGACGAATGAAATGGCAACTTGTATCATTGAGATATCCGGTGAAACGGAGGTGGGCTCTGCTGGGGAGCAACCCACCAAGG
>DTXR01000692.1 GCA_012962365.1 Chromatiaceae bacterium
GCGGTCCTTGAGGTTATTCCGCCACAAGGTGTCGAAACCCAGAAGGCGCAGCCAGCGCGTGAGTTTTCCCAGGTTGACATCCACGATGAAGCAGGCATCTTCGGCCGAAGCCGGCTTCCCGGGAAGCAGGGGATATACCTCTACTTGGTCATGTGCCTGCAACTGGTAGCTGAAATTTACCTGCTGTCCGTTGACCGTTATTTTTCCCACCTCGGAATGGGGGATGCCCAGGGATTCGACGGGGTCCTTGATGCCGGGGTGATCCCGAAATGCGTAGCTGATGGCGCGGTCTTGTTTTTCCGGCTCAAGAAAATCCGTCAGACATCCATGGAACTTGAACTGGGCGGCATGGGGCTTCATTGGAAGAAAAGTAACATGAATCAGGTTATAATCCAGCCCTCGATTTTTTCGGAGAATGGTCATGACTCGCAGCGCCAGCGTAGAGCGCAATACCCTGGAAACACGGATCTCGGTGAAACTGGATCTGGACGGGCAAGGCAATGGCAAATTCGATACCGGCGTGCCCTTTCTCGAGCACATGCTCGACCAGGTGGCCCGCCACGGCCTCATCGACCTGGCTATTGACGCCAAAGGTGATTTGCACATCGATGCTCATCACACGGTGGAGGATCTGGGCATTACCCTGGGACAGGCTTTTGCCCAGGCGGTGGGAGACAAGAAGGGGATTCGCCGCTACGGACATGCTTATGTGCCTCTGGACGAAGCGCTTTCACGGGTGGCCATCGACCTGTCCGGGCGCCCCGGCCTGGAGATGCCGGTGGATTTCAAACGCGCCATGATCGGTGAATTCGATGTGGACCTGTTTCACGAGTTTTTCCAGGGTTTTGTCAATCATGCCCTGGTGACCCTGCACATCGACTGCATTCGCGGGAGTAATGCCCACCATATTGCCGAGACCATCTTCAAGGCCTTTGGCCGCGCGCTGCGCATGGCGCTGGAAGAAGACACGCGCCTGGCGGGTGTCATTCCCTCCACCAAGGGCAGTCTCTGATGGGACAGAAGATTGCCGTTCTGGATTATGGCATGGGCAACCTGCGTTCCGTGTCCAAGGCCCTGGAGCATGTGGCGCCTGATGCCAAGGTGCGCGTCACCGACGACCATGAATGGATCAAGACAGCGGATCGGGTGGTATTTCCCGGTCAGGGCGCGGCGCGGGACTGCATGGCGGCCATTGGCCAGCATCACCTGAACCGGGAAGTCCGCGAAGCCATGGAGAGCAAGCCTTTTCTCGGTATCTGCATGGGCCTGCAGGTGCTCATGGAGTTCAGCGAAGAAAACGACGGCACGGAACTCCTAGGTATTTTTCCGGGCCGGGTAAAACGCTTCGTCCCGGATATGCCCGGTGATGCTGGCTTGTACCTGAAGATCCCCCACATGGGGTGGAGCCAGGTGCATCAAAGCCGCCCTCATCCCCTGTGGGAAGGCATAGCGGACGATACACGCTTTTACTTCGTGCACAGCTATCATGTTGTGCCCGCAGACCCGGAGTTGGTTGCGGCCACCACGGAATATGGCGTGGAATTCGTCAGCGCCATCAGCCGGGGCAATCTTTTTGCCGTGCAGTTTCACCCGGAAAAGAGTGCGGATGCCGGACTTCGACTTCTGAAAAACTTTGTTAACTGGAAACCTGAATAATGCTGCTGATTCCTGCTATTGATTTGAAAGACGGTCAGTGTGTGCGCCTCAAGCAGGGGCGCATGGAAGATGACACCGTTTTCTCGGACCAGCCCGTGGACATGGCCGGCCGTTGGGTGGAAGCCGGCGCCCGTCGCCTGCATCTGGTGGATCTCAATGGCGCCTTCGCCGGCGAGCCGGTGAACGGTGATGCCATCCGCGCCATCGCCGCCAAATACCCGGATCTGCCCATACAAGTGGGCGGCGGCATCCGTGATGAAGCCACCATCGAGGCCTACCTGAAGGCCGGGGTCAGCTACTGCATCATCGGCACCCAGGCGGTGAAGGAGCCGGAGTTTGTAGCGCGGGCATGTGCCAGCTTTCCCGGCTGCATCATCGTCGGCCTGGATGCAAAGGATGGCATGGTGGCCATCAACGGTTGGGCGGAAATAACTGACCAGGAAGTAACCGGGCTGGCGAAGCGTTTCGAGAACGACGGGGTTTCCGCCATCGTCTATACGGATATCGGGCGTGATGGCATGATGACAGGCTGCAACGTGGAAGCCACTGCAACGCTGGCCAACGCCATCAATATCCCCGTTATCGCCTCCGGCGGCATCACCGATCTGCGCGATATCCAATCCCTGTGCAAGGCAAAGACCCA
>DTXR01000693.1 GCA_012962365.1 Chromatiaceae bacterium
AGATCCTCGGGGTGCCGGATGAAATGCTCCAGGCCCAATGATTCCAGGCAGGCCTGCCATAAATCACCAATGGCCGCTGATTCATCTGCCAGCCCCTTACTGGCGGCGCGGCCAAGCCACTGCTGTTTGAGCTGCCCGGGCACATCCGGATGCACGTGCGCCAGAATATTCATCTCGTCGGCCTGCCAGTTCAACTGGCAGGGCGTAATGGCATCGATGGGCGCGGTCAATGCCAGCAGATAGAGATCCTGAAGGCGTATCTGCAGATCTTCACCCAGGTCGACAACCAGAGATTGCGCATCCAGTGCCTCATCCTCATTCAGGACTTGCAACAGGTGTTCCTGGGTAATACGGCCTTCGCGATACAGTGCGCGGTAGCTGTCGTCGGACAAATAGCCTCTAGCCCCCGAGGCCTTGTATGCAGCATCTACGGCTTCCCTGAAATGCAAATGCTGATAGCCGTGCAAGGTGTTGTGATGCACGAAATCCTTGATGGGAGCCTGCCCGGGAAGCACATGTTCGAGGTGTTGGACCAGATCCTGGATCTGCTGACGCAGTTCCGCGTTGCCCGGATTCATCGTCCGCCTCCAGCGAACAAAGTCGTCATTTGAGTTACCGAGACTTCCAGCAAACTCAGTAACGGCGCTGGGAAAATGCCGATGAGCAGGATGCCGGCGATGAGAATGCTCGCAGCCAGGGTTTCCGTGCGTTGCAGATCCAGCACATCCTGCATATCAGCGCGCACCGGACCGGTGAACAATCGTCCCACGGTGCGCACCGCGTAGGCGGCGCTGATCAATACCCCCACGCTCAGGATCAAAACCCACCATTGCCATTGCTGAAAACCACCGATAAGCACATGCAACTCGGCGATAAAACCGGCTGTTCCGGGCAGCGCTACGGCCGCCATGAACGCCAGGGTGGTAAAAAAGGCGAAACGCGGCGCCACCCGAATCAGTGAACTGTACTGGTTGATGTCCCGGGTATGGGTGCGCTGATAGAGCAGGCCAATGAGCAGGAAAGTGGCGCCGGCCACCAGGCCATGGGCGACCATTTGCATCACCGCACCGGTCAATCCGCTAATGTTCAGGGCCGCGATCCCCAGCAACACCACCGCCATGTGGGACACTGATGAATAGGCAATCATCGCTTTCAGGTCAGTTTGCCGCCAGGCCAGCAACCCGCCATAGATGAGGCTGATCAGCGCCAGCGCCATGAGAAAAGTTTGCAAGGCCATGATAGCGGCAGGCAGTGTATCGGCGGCGCGAATCAGACCGTAGGCGCCCATCTTCAACAGGATGCCCGATAATAGGATACTGATGGGTGAAGGGGCTTCCACATGCGCCAGAGGCAGCCAGCCGTGGATGGGAAAGATAGGCATTTTCACGCCGAAACCCACCAGTAGCCCGAGAAAAATCCAGATCTGCGTGTCTTCAGGCAAGGCCCGCCCGGCCTCGGTGATGGCGGCCATGGAAAAACTGTGGCCGGGCACCGCCTCGAACAACAGCAGCAGGCTGATCAGCATAAATACCGAGCCGCCCATGGTGTAGAGCACGAAGTTCAGCGATGCGCCCTGGCGGTTTTTCCCTCCCCATCGGTCGATAAGGAAGAACAGCGGGATCAGTGTCAGTTCCCAGAACACGTAGAACAGCGCCCAGTCACGCGCCATGAATACTCCCAGCATGGCGCTTTCCAGCACCAGAACCAGCAGGTAATAGCCTTTGGGTCGATCGGTGATACTGCCTGATGCGAGTAACGCAATCAGGCTGAGCAAAGCCGCCAGCAACACCATGGGATAGGAAATGCCATCGATGGCCAGCGCATAGGCGGTTCCCAGACGCTCGTTCCAGACCACGGACTCGCTCAGTTGGAACTGTGTGGCAGTGGAATCGAAGAGAAACCACAAACCACATGCCAGCGATAAAGCCACTGTGGACGCAAAAATGGCCATGCGGCGGATGAACACTGCCTGCTGCCCCGGGATAGCGGCGACCATTAAGGCGCCCAGCATCGGGATTAGCAGTAACAGCGTTAACCAGTGCATGAATTAAGGTTAAGGTCAGGGCAGGTAATCATGGAATACTAGCGTATTTTGATACCAAACTAAAATCAGGGTTTATTGGGGTGACGCACCACTAGGCAAGAGGCTGTGTGCTTGTTGGCCTCTTGGTTCTGGCACATCAAAAGAAGTGATGGGTTACAAATTGATCAACTGAAGACTGAATCCGGGGGTCGGGCGGAAAGATAAACATCAAATCTCACCTTGGACCTGATGATCTGGAAATCGGCAGTCTCATTCCCCAGGAAAGGCGCTTTCACCGGCCGTTTCACGGCAACACGTTTGCCGGCGACCGCCCTGGCGGCCTGCAGCAGGAGGGGGCCGCTTTGATCCCGTCCCAGCAGCTTCTGAAAAGACTGCATTTCCTTTTTCGATAGCGCCTTCCTGCCACGATGGGGGTACATGGGATCCAGATAGACGGCATCCGGCCGCTCATCCGGGAGGAGTTCCAGCAGATATTCGGCCGCATTGGCGTGGATCAGGGGCATGCGCTCGATGATGTCCCGGGTTTGAGGTGACTCCGCACCGCGCCGCAGGCCGTCTTCCAGCAGCGCATGAACAATGGGTGATTGTTCGACCAGCGTGATCCGGCAACCCAGTGTGGCCAGTACAAGCGCATCCTGACCCAGGCCGGCGGTGGCATCGATGACAGAAGGAACAAAACCGGATTTGAACCCCACAGCGCGGGCCAGTGGTGTTTTGCGCCCTTCACCCTGATTCCGCCGATAGGCCGACTTGCCGGCAACGAAATCCACGAATACGGCCCCCGGCGCTCTTTGGCCGGTTTGCCGCAGCTTAAGGCAGTCCTGCTCGAACAGCAGCAGAAAATCCGCAGAGGAATCGTTCGGGCCGGTCAGTTCCAGTTGCAGGGAGTCGGCCAGCCGTTGCGCTTCCCCCTCAAACCCAGGCGTTACAGCGATGGCAACCCGCACGCTCATGAATGCCGAGTGACCACGTCGACGGTTGCCGCGCAAAGCTGCTGCAG
>DTXR01000694.1 GCA_012962365.1 Chromatiaceae bacterium
CAATTAATCGCGATAAAGGGGCCGCTCGGTGTTTCACTGGAGCGGTGTACGGCTCTGGCGACCAGTTCTTTGCCGGTGCCGGACTCACCGGTTATCAGCACAGTGGCCGGACTCTTGGCGACCAGGCCGATGGTCTTGAAAACCTCCTTCATGGCGCGGCTGCGTCCCACCATGCTGGGATGGCCGTTCAAACTTTCGTGGGTATTGGAAAACAGCAGTTCATCGCTGTCTGTGGTGGTATTCAGCAGTTTCGTGATGGAAGCGTCCAGCTCGTCGATATCGATGGGCTTGTGGATGTAGTCGTCTGCGCCTTGCTGCATGGCTTCGATGGTGCTGTCCATATCGTGAAACGCTGTGATCATGATGATGCATACCTGGGGGTGCTGTGCCTTGAAGTCCGGCAGGCCTTCCAGGCCGGATCTACCCGGCATCCGTATATCCAGGACAATGAGATTCGGTTGGTAGTCGTCAGCCAGTTGCAGTCCCTCATCGACGCTGGCCGCGAGCTTCACCTCATGTTGCTGGCTACTGAGGTGAAGCTGCAGTGTGCGGCTGCTGGCTATGTCGTCATCGACGATAAGAATCTTGCTCATGCTCACGGTTCTCTGTTGTGCTTTCTTGTGCGGCGGGGTTGATGGGCAGGATGACCGAGATACAGGTGCCGACGGGCGTGTTGTCGGATACATGGATACTGGCCTGGTGCTGGTCGAGAATACGCTTCACGATAGCCAGTCCCAAGCCGGTGCCTTTTGCCCGGGTAGTAAAAAAGGGTTCAAACATACGCTTCTGATCTTCGGCATCGATGCCACAACCATTGTCGCAGATATTGACCCGCACATTGGTGCCTTCATGGCCGAGTTCGATCATGGCTTCGATGCTTACCTGGGGGTTGTCGCGGTCGACCGTGGCCTGAAATGCATTCGCGATGAGGTTGGAAAATACCTGGCGCAGCTTGGTGGCATCTGCATAGAGGGTCGGCAGTCCGGAATGATACCGGGTGCGCAGCGTGATTTTTTTCTTGTGCTGGCGGCGCTGGGACATGCCGATAGACAGATCAATGACTTTGTCTATGGGAATCCACTCTGGCTTGAGTGCGTCGGGACGGGAGTAGGAAAGCATGTCGGAGAGGATTTCTTCCATGTAACGTATTTGTTCGAGAGAAATCCGGCACAGTTCGTTTGTATCGGCGCTTACCGCCGGGTCGGCTTTCTTGTCCAGGATCTGCAGAGTCATTTTCACCGATGACAGGGGGTTGCGCAGATCATGGGCGATCATGCTGGCCATGCGCCCCATGGCGGCCATGGTTTCCGCCAGCGCCAGTTCACGGTTCTGTTTCTCGACTTCCTTTTCCAGACGTTTCTTTTCTGTAATGTCTTCCTTTACGGCGAGGATGCTGGTGATGTTACCCTCGTTGTCGCGAATAGCGGAAATGGCTGCGGCTTCCCAGAAGAGTTCGCCGTTTTTGCGCCGATTGTGGAATTCGCCCCGCCATTCACCGCCGCTCCTGATAGTTTGCCACAGGGTGCTGTATTCGTCCCTGCTGGTCTCTCCCGACTTCAGCAGACGTGGATTTCTGCCGATGACTTCTTGGGCGCTGTAGCCGGATACTTCCGTAAACTTTGGATTCACATATTCGATATCGCCTTGTGGGTCGGTGATGACTACCGAACTGGGACTTTGCTCCACTGCCTGGTAAAGCTTGAGCAGTTCCCTTTGGGTGCGGCGCATTTCCGTAATGTCTTCGCCAATGCCAGTTACGCCGATGACTTCTCCCTTGCTGTCGAAGGACAGGGTATTGTTCCAGGTGATCAGGCGTGGTTTTCCATCGCGGGTCTTCACCCGAAGCTCCAGATGGGAAGGGAAGGTCTGGGGCGTGTTCATTTGTCGGATGATTCCGGAAACCTGCTCCTGGTCATCATCGACGACGAATTGTCTGATCCAGTTTCTGCCGATGACATCCTCTCGCTTCCAGCCGGTAATATCGAGAAAGTGGTTGTTGCAGAAGGTGACCTTCCCCTGCTTGTCGAGTGCTACTGCTGCAAGGTCGATATTCTCCAGTGTGTGACGGAAGCGCTGTTCATAATCCCGCTGTGCTTCGGCAATACGGTGCAGATAGGTGGTGCGGGCCAGGACGCCTGTGCCGACAAATACCAGTATGAACATTGACAGGTACAGGGCGCCGTTATTTTTCAGGAAAAGCGGAAAGGTCGAGGCGATCTGCGAATGGGGAATATGGGAGACGATCTTCCACCGGGGAAACTGTTGCTGGCCATCGTTGACGGTTTTGATAGTTTCGGGCAATGCCGATATGGCAGCCTTCAGCGGGTAGACAGTGGTGAAGGTGAAAAGCCCTTGGGAGGTTTCGAACTGGCCGTTTTCGCTGTTGGCTATTTTCTGCCAGGCGAGAGGGTTGTCGTTCTGGAAGCGGATGTTGCTGTCCAGCATGAATCCCCATTCGTTTTCATGGCGGGGGCTGCTCAGCCAGTAGCCGTCACCGTTCAACAGTTCGATGTGATCCGCAATGCTGGCGGCGGCGCGGGAGAAGTTGTCGATCAGACGCGAACCCAGATAGTTGATGAGGACGATGCCTTTCTTGTTGCCACTGTGGTCGACTACCGGGCTGCCGAAGCGGATGACGGGTTTGAACGGTTCCTCGATCTTACCGTTTTCCACATTCAGGTCGAAGCGCGACAGATAGATGCCTCCAGGCTCTTGGGCCAGGGCTTCACGAAAGTAGTAGCGATTGGCCTTGTTTTGCAACTCGACATAGGGTACGACCTCGACGTTGCCATCGTTGTAATTGATCCGGACGATTTCCATGCCCTTATCATCCAGGTAGCGGATCTGGTCATACAGCCCCTTGTTCTTGGCGAATGCCCTGAATTCTTCGGCGATGCGCTGTTCTCTTGTCCAGGGCAGAGCCTCGGGCAGACCCTGGCTCTCGATATGCGCGGCCAGAAAGCGCAGATCCTTCACCACGTCGGCGATGTCCTCCCGGATCATGCGTTGCGCCAGATCCACGTTCAGAGACTCTGTGGATTCGATGCTGCTGTGCTCAGTGGTATAGAAGGTGTAATAGTGCATACCGCCAATGATCAGCAGCGCCAGGCAGATGGGCAGGAACAGGCTGATAAAGGTTCTGAGCTGTCCCAGCTGGGTGGGTTGTGCTGGCGGCTGGGTTATGGGCATTTTTGCTCGAGGTGGTGCTGCAGCCGGCCAAGATAGCTGTTCAGGGGTTCGTCGGGTTTGCGTGGCACCAGGAAGGTCAGGCGCGCTGCGATGATATAGGGCTTGCGATCTCCTTCGCCAGCGGGTGTCTTTTCCGTCAATATCTCCCTGACTCCCTTCAATATGTCACCGGAATACGCACAGTAGCGCGGCATGGTGACATTGCGGCTGTACCACTGGGCTGCAAAGGAAATGCCGATCAGCAAGCCAAGTATCACCAGTATCAGCCGGAGTGGATGAAAGGCTGCATTGTTGCGAGTATCCTGGTGCATGGTTTCAGACATGTTCAATGACTGGTCGTGAGTAATCGTTGTCTGCCTCGGGCAGCAAGCTCCCGCTGCAACTGGACCGCAATGGCGTGCGCTGTCATTCTTCCTTGAAAAATGCGCTCCCGGATCGACACGCCGCCGATGTAATTTGCGCAGAGTTGCAGTCCGGGCAGTGCATTGGTGTGGGACGCAATTTGTGCCAGCCGAGCACGGTATTGTCCATGATACAGGGGTAATCCTTTCGCGTGCCGCCGGATTCTGACGAAATCCGGCTCGCCTGTTATTTTCATCAGAGGCCGCAGGCTTCGCAATATATTGTCAGTGAGTTCTTCATCGGTTTGCTGCAGCTGATCCGGATGCCGTACGCCGCCGACATAGCTGCTGAGCAGCGCTTTTCCCGGTGGAGCCCTGTGGGGAAACATTGTGCTCATCCACAGGTTGCCATTGAAGGTCAGTTGATTGTGTTTTGCCACAAGAAAACCGGTGCCGTCCAGCTGCTGTCGGATATTACTGCTCTTCATGCCCAGGTGCAGGACGCCCACCGGCGCATATTCGATGCCTGCAAGCAGTCTGCTCAATGTACTGTCTGTATCTTCGAGCAATTGGCTGCTTGTATCTGCAGGTGTGCCAAGCACCAGGTGTTCAGTCCATGTCTGGGTCGGCTGTCCGCCGATGCTGCCCCGTACACTCCAGCCGCCGTGCTGTTGAAGGATGCGGTTGGCCTGAACCCCAGTGCGCAGCGTTATCCCCGGCGTGTCTGCAAGGGCTAGGGCCAGCTGTTCCATGCCGCCGGAGAACGAAAAGGTATCGGCAGTGTTGGCATGCCGGCGTTTGACCACTTTGTTGATGAACATGCCCAGGGTCAGGCTGCCATAGCGTTGTTCCAGTGCTGTCAGACGCGGCAGCACGGATTGTGCTTCCGCCAGATCGGGATCGGATGCCAGGGTGCCGGAGACGAAGGCATCCATGGCTGTGTCCAGCACTTCCTGACCCAACCGGCGGCGAATAAACTGCGAAACCGTTTCGCCAGTGTGTGCGCCCCTGGGGATGAAAGGTTCTGC
>DTXR01000695.1 GCA_012962365.1 Chromatiaceae bacterium
ACGGGCTTCGTGCTCGGCGCATCTTCCGTTGGTTTCACCTGCCTGAAATACGGCGGCGTTCCCGCACAGAACAACTGGATCGGGGCCAAACCCCCTGCTCCCGCAGGCATCAGCCGCGAACGCCGACCCGAGCGGGTTTCACCTGAACCCGCCAGAATCAAGCCCCCCCGCTTCGATTTCTACAACCTGCTGCCCGATCAGGAAGTGCTGGTGCCGGACGAGGAAATCGAACGGCAGGTCCGGAAAGCCCCGCCGCCCAAGGATCAGGAAGAGCCACGTGCCACCTCACCAAAAGAAACCGGCAGCGGCAAGCGCTATCTCGTGCAGGTCAGCTCCTTCCGCAGCAGCAAGGACGCCCAGGCGCTCAGGGCAAAACTGGGGCTGCTGGGACTGCGCGCCAGGGTCAACAAGGCCAACATCAAGGGCAGCACCTGGTATCGCGTACAGCTTGGCCCCTACAGCAGCGCCGCTGCCATGCAGGATGTCCGCAAGCAACTGGCCAGCGGTGGCTACAAATCCCTGGCTATCGCGCTCAAGTAGTTCTGGAACCTCTGAACAAAGTCATTTGCGTCATTCCTGCGCAGGCCGGAATGACGATGGTGTTTTGATTGAGCAAGTGCCATACCGGGATGACAGCTTATTTAGATACTCCCTGACATCCCACTCTGCAGCCCATAGCAGCCACCGAGCTGTCATACGACGGTGACGTTTTCAGCCGATTCCGGTAACATTATAAAATTGACTTTCACGTTTTCCATGCGCCGGTAATCCGGCAGGGAGTATTCACATGACAGATTTCGTATTGGCACCTTCCATTCTTTCCGCTGATTTCGCCAAGCTGGGCCAGGAATGCGATGATGTACTGGCATCCGGCACCGATTTCATCCATTTCGATGTCATGGACAACCACTATGTACCCAACCTCACCATCGGTCCTCTGGTGTGCGACGCCCTGCGCAAACACGGCATCACTGCGCCTATCGATGTGCATCTGATGGTCAGCCCCGTGGATCGCGTGATCGGTGATTTCGCCGAGGCCGGCGCCACCTACATCACCTTCCACCCGGAAGCTTCCGAGCATGTGGATCGCAGCCTGCAACGGATCAAAAACGCCGGCTGCAAG
>DTXR01000696.1 GCA_012962365.1 Chromatiaceae bacterium
AACACAGCCGCAAAAGCGCCCCCCAGTACTGCGTGCCAGAATTTCACCGGACGATTGGGCACCAGCCAGTACAACAGCGTAAAGGCCACACCGGAAGTGAGCGTCGGTACCCATCCGAGAAGCGTACGCCCCAGGCTGCTGGTGGTGGCCTCGGAAACTAAGGGCAGGGAGACCAGATAGGAAGTTGCCAGCACACTTGCACCTACCAGCACCGGCCCCATGGACAACACCGCCCAGTACACCAGAAATTTGTTCAGTGCCCGCCGCTTGCGTTTGACATTCCAGATAGCGTTGAACGTCTTGTCTATGGTCGCCATGAGCATAACGGCCACGACCAGCAAAACCAAAAAGCCCACGCCACTGAGCCTGGATGCCTTGCTGCTGAACTCCAGCAGATACTGGTGAACCACCTCGCCGGACGATGGCATGAAATTGTCAAAGATAAAACTCTGGACGATATCGCTGACCTTGTCGGCAATAGGAAAAGCCGACAGGATGGCGAAAACCACCGTCATCAGCGGCACCAGGGATAACAAAGTGGTATAGGCAAGAGAACCTGCCCTCTGGAATCCCCCGTCCGCAATGAAACGCTTTATCACCCGGTAGAGAAACATGAAGATACTGGACACAAAATCCGGCATGAATAGCCTCGTAAAGCATTGGTTTTCACAGGGTACTGAAAAACTGCCATCGGGGATACCCCTACTCCCGCCACAAATTCCCGTTTACAATCTCAACACAGTAGCGAATCTAAAAAGTCTCTGATTAAGCTGTCATCCCGGCGTAGGCCGGAGCCCAAGCTATTGAAAGCTTTAGATTCCGGCCTACGCCGGAATGACGTTGATGGAGTTTATCAGGGACTCCCTAATCGAGGAGTAAGACGTGAGCATAAAAATCTATCACAACCCGCGGTGCAGCAAATCCCGTCAGACCCTGCAACTGCTGAAGGACAACCAGGTCGAACCCGATATCGTCGAATACCTGAAAGCCCCACCGAGCCGCGAGGAACTGGAACAGGTGCTGGACATGCTGGGGCTGGAGTCCCGCGGACTCATGCGCACCAAAGAAAAGGAATACAAGGAACTGGGGCTGGATAACCCTGATCTGGATCGCGATGCCCTCATCAGCGCCATGCTAGAGAACCCCAAGCTAATCGAGCGCCCCATTGTCATCAAAGACGGCAAAGCCGCCATCGGCCGCCCGCCAGAAAAAGTATTGGAGATCCTGTGAGCGGCTACATACTGGTTCTGTACTACAGCCGCCAGGGAGCGACCGGGGAAATGGCGCGCCTGGTGGCGCGGGGCGTGGAAGAAGGTGGCATGGAAGCCATGCTGCGCACGGTGCCGGAGGTCTCCCCTGTCAGTGAAGCCACTGCGCCGCCTGTTCCGGAAAATGGGCCGCCGTATGTGGAGCTGGATGACTTACAAAACTGCGCGGGGCTGGCACTGGGCAGCCCCACCCGTTTCGGTAACATGGCCGCTGCCATGAAACACTTTCTCGACAGCACCAGCGGCTTGTGGCTGGGCGGTGCACTCATTGGCAAACCGGCCGGTGTTTTCACTTCCACCAGCTCCCTGCATGGCGGGCAGGAAAGCACGCTGCTATCCATGATGCTGCCCCTGCTGCATCATGGCATGCTCATCAGCGGAGTGCCCTATTCCGAGCCGGAACTGCTCGCCACGACCACCGGCGGCACGCCCTATGGCACCTCCCACCTGGCAGGCAATGACAGCAAGCTGCCGATTTCCGACGAGGAAAAGGCACTGTGCAGGGCGCAGGGCAAAAGACTGGCGCAACTGGCCGCCAAACTGGGATGAGCCACCAGCTTCCCCTGGCAGTGAGCGTGCCCCCACAAATCACGCTCGATGATTTCATTCCGGGGGAGAACCGGCAGCTTCTCGCCCTGCTGGCGCAACTCGCCACGGGAAAAAATGGCGAAACCCTGTTCATCTCCGGCCCCCCGGCCAGCGGCAAAACCCGCCTGCTGATGGGATTATGCGGTCAGGCGGAGCAACGTGAACGTTCCTGTGCCTATCTGCCTCTGGAAACACTGTCCCGTCTGTCACCCGAACTGCTCGGCGGCATGGAGGAGATGGATATCATCGCCGTGGACGGCATACAACATATAGCCGGCAACGCAGCCTGGGAGGAAGCCCTGTTTGTGCTCTTCAACCTGGCGCACAACCGGCAGAAAAACCTGGTATTCAGTGCCGACCGAGGCCCGGCACAGCTGCCTTTGGGCTTGCCGGATCTGCGTTCCCGGTTATCCTGGGGAAGTGCCTATCGTCTGCAGCCCCTGGATGATGACGGGCTCATGGTACTGCTCCAGACCCAGGCACAAAAACGTGGACTGCAGCTCAACACCAAGGTGGCGCAGTGGCTGGTCACCCACTGCAGCCGCAACCCCGGGGATTTAATGGATCTGCTGGAACAGCTCGATCAAGCGGCGCTGGCAGAGAAGCGTCACAGGCTGACGCTGCCGTTCATTCAGGCCAGCCTGCAACATCCATGCACCTGACCCGGCATGCCCATCAGATTATCAGCCGGTATCTCCATCATGGACAACTGGCGATCGATGCCACCGCCGGCAACGGCCATGACAGCTGTTTTCTGGCGCATCGGGTCGGGCCCGGCGGCAGAGTTTATGCTTTCGACATTCAGCAACAAGCCCTGCAAAACACCGCCGAACGGCTACAAGAGCAGGGATTGGCGGCACAGGTACAGCTCGTTCATGCAGGGCATCAACAGATGCGTGAAACGCTGCCATCGGACTGCCACGGGAAAATCCGGGCGGTCACCTTCAATCTGGGCTACCTGCCCCATGGCGAAAAAAGTATCACCACCACCAGCGACACCACCCTTCCGGCGCTGCAACAGGCCAGTGAACTGCTTTGTCCCGACGGGATCATCAGCGTCCTGGCCTACCGGGGGCATTCGGGCGGCATGGAAGAATCGATTGCAACAGAACAGAAACTGAATGAATTGGCATCCGGCACATTGCGATTGAGCATCATCGAATCCCCCGGCCCCGTATTGTTTATCCTCGCACCCCGTCAGCATGACTGAAAACGGCGGTCTGTGGGGGCTGTTCTTCAGCAGTTTTCTTGCAGCAACCTTGCTGCCGGGTGGTTCTGAAGCCCTGTTGCTGTGGATGAATTTCCAGCAAGAATACAGCCCGGTTCTGTTGTTGCTGGCGGCGACTTCAGGCAACACTCTGGGGGGGCTGAGCAGCTGGGTCATAGGCCGCTGGATTCGCTACCGTTTTCCCGGCGCCGGCCTGCACAAGCCACGGCAGCAAAAAGCCCTGACCTGGATCGAAAAACACGGCGCCCCCCTGTTGCTGCTGTCCTGGGTTCCCATCATCGGCGACCCCCTGTGCGTAGCCGCCGGCTGGGCGCGTATTCACTGGGTCTGGTCAACGCTGTTCATTACCCTGGGAAAAGGAACTCGCTATGCCGTGCTGCTGTGGGTATCATCACCGGAAATCTGATTCCGAGACAATCGACATGCAACACATCGTCATTGACCCCGCTTCCACTTCCCTGGATCAGCGCTATGCGCTGGTGCTGAGCAAGCGTCGCTCGCGCAAACGTTTTCCGGAAGGTTGTGTCACCGTTGTGAAAACCGAAGCAGAAGCCATCGATGGGGCGAAGGCGGAAGATGATCTTTACGCAGCGGTTGTATATGGGCCTTCGCCTTCTTCTGAAGGACTGCGTATGTACTATCTGGTGCGCTGGCTGACATGAGTACCCGTATCGACTTCATCCGCCACGGAGAACCCGAAGGTGGGCGGCTGTACCGCGGCGCGGCAATCGATGACCCCCTCAGCGAGAAAGGATGGAAGCAAATGTGGCAGGCTCTGGGCGAGCAGAATCACTGGGATCAGATCGTCAGCTCCCCCCTGCTGCGCTGCCTGGAATTCGCCCATGCGGTTTCCAACAAACACGGGCTGCCTGTGGCGGTAGAAGATGACTTTCGCGAGGTGGGTTTTGGCGACTGGGAAGGCTTCAGCCCCCAACACATCCGGCAGACCCGCTTGCAGGAATATGAACGTTTTTATACAGATCCGGTCAATAATCGCCCCGAAGGGGCCGAAGATCTGCGTCATTTTGGACAACGTGTGGCCACTGCCCTGGAACAGACAGCCTCAGAGTTCGATGGCAGGAAGCTTCTCATCGTCGCCCATGCCGGCGTCATTCGTGCCGCCCTCGGTCATGTGATGCAGGCGCCTGCCGCTTCCTGGTATCGGGTAAAGGTCAACAATGCCGGTATCACCCGTTTTGAATTCGGCTCATTGGGGAGCCAGCTTATTTTTCATAATCGTTCTGATTTGCCGGCTTGAGCAACGCATCCGCGGGGGTAAACTCCCCGACAGGAACCGCCAGAGTCTGAGCGCCCTTTATCAGCGGCTGGAATCCCTGATTCAAAACACCCGCATAGGCTGTCTGCAACGCTGCCTTGAGCTGATCCTGCCGGGAAGTTATCGCCTGGTGGATATCCTTTTCAAATTCTTCCCGGTTCAAGGCCTCATCCAGTTTGATCACCGCCTTGTCGATGGCCACCCATGCCAACAGCCCCCCCACTGCGCCACAGACCAACGCACCCGGCCCCGTGGGACTACAGATCGCTGCGCCAGTGCCAGCCCCCGCCAGCACACCGCCACCTTTGATGGCCGATTTGGCCGCCAGCTTGGCCAGGAGGACGGAAGCCGCATGAAAGCTTTTCGTGCCGGCCATTTTAGCCAGGGTTTTCTTCGCGACCACAGCCCCCATGCCTTTGGCTGCAGCAACGCCGGTTCCTGTCGCCACCAGGGTGGAAAACACCTGGCGATTGAGGTCGGCACTGCTGAGTTCCAGGCCGGCGGCAAACAGCTGATCCAGATTCAGACTGTCGCCCATCACCGGCGCGCCTGGCCCCGATGGCCAGGAACTCGCTGCGATAAGCAATCCCAATTCTGTGGTCAGTTTCGTACCGGACTGCTTCATCTCCTGCAGCAGGCCGGCATTCAGGTCGGCCAACATATTGTCCAGATTCACATCCAGAGCTGCAGGCTGAAAGACCGTTTCCTCGAGACGTTGCTGCAGATACGCCGCCATGTCACCCCCAACAGCATGGGCGTAGCGCATGTATTCACCGGTGAGGGAGTAATACCAGTCAGAAAAATCAGAGACATGGCCATGCATCGGCGCAAAGGCCGTGTCCACCGCCGTATCGATACGCTGCTGCATCCGTTGTTCCAGCGTACTTTGCTCGGCATCCAGCGCCCCCTGCATATCCAAGGACAGCTGCAAACGTTTGGCTTCAGGAACGACTCTCTGCTCTCCATTGAGGATGACAGACAGCAATCTCTGAACCGGCACAGCCTGGTGCTGTGCCTGTTGTTCGGCCAACTGTCTGCCACCGCGTAACAGGGCAAAACCCGCAAGCAGGGCCAGCAGCAGGATCATGCTGAAAAAGCCCAGCCACAGCAGTTTCGAAGACGATGCCGTATTATTGTCCACAGCCTGATCGCACCATTTGATCAACATCCGGTTTTCGTATCAGCGTGCCCAGAAGCATACGGCTCCAGGCCCACAGGGACAAACCCGACCAGAAGAAAAACAAAAGCCAACCAGCCATCCTGCTCCAGATACTGCTGACGGCTTCCAGCCCCTGATGGACGAAACGCCCCGCCAGTGCATGCTGCATCGTCTGCAGCCGCACCAGCGGTGCAATCAATTCACACTGCACCCGCTCTTGCTGCGCCCCATGCACGGCGGTTTCCTGCCAGGACATGCCCGTGTAATCAACCTGCTTTTCAAACAGTTGCCCGGTTGCCAGCAACAGGGCCAGAACCAGTGTGTTCACCGTCACCAGCATACGCCGTGCAATAACGCCACCCTGCCCCGGCTTTACCTGTTTCACAAGGAGGTTGCGCAGCCAGGCATCCGCCATATACACCAGCAGGACATCGGCAAGCGTCAGCCACCAAAACCATGCAGGCCAGTCCAGAACCTCGACAAACAGTATGAAGGTGAAAAACACGCCCTTCAGCACCTGCCGAAACAAGAGAAACATTCTTCGGCACAACAATCGGGACAGCCAGCTGTCAGCATGCAGATACATGCCCACCAGGGCGCGCCGGCGCATCAGCGCAACTTCCAGCATGTTCAGGGTAATGAGACCCAGAACAGGCAGCATCAGAACCAACAATATCAGGCAGGACAAATTCTCTTTCCACAAAGCCCAACCCAACAGTAACATCCCCGGAAAAAGCATCAGGAACAAACGAACCATGAACATTCAATGCACCGTCGGGAGCTTCTTCATCGGCGTGATGAGATCTTCCAGGCCATTGATCTTGATCTCCAGGGCAAGCTGCATGAGCTGCCCCAGCTTTCCCTCTGGAAAGCCCTGGTTGGAAAACCAGAGCAGATAGGACTCGGGCAGATCGATCAGTACCCGCCCTTTGTATTTGCCGAAGGGCATGGGCGTTTTCGCCAGTTTCAGCAGATCTTCCTTGTCAAACATGTCTGTGCAGTGTTTTTCAATCGATAGAGAAGTTTTCCTACCATAACAGAAAAGGGGCAGCCATCGGCTGCCCCCGCATTTCCCCCAATCAGCAGAGAATCAGACTACATTACGCGGTGCAAAGGACATATGCGTGAACTCATGCTTGTACTTTGATTCACCGATCTTCTTGACCCGGGAAACACCCATCTTGTAGTTGTAGTTGCCGCTGATCTGGTCAGGCACCCGGCCCTGCAGCGCATTGGAAGGCTGGTTGGTGTTGACGAAGTAGGAATACAAGGTTCCCTTCTTTACGTGGGGCGTGACGATTGCCACGGCTTCCACTGCTGCCTTGCTCAGCTCGATCCAGCCGTTCTTCATCAGGTCGGCAAAGTTGAAGTCTGAGCCGTGTACACCCTTGATGGTCTGGCGGAATGCCGGCACGCGATCGGAATACAACAGGATCCTGTCTCCCGACTCGATGCCACGCGCAGCTGCATCATCCGGATGAATCTCTGTCCAGTTTTCCGGCCACCGTTGGGCAATATAAG
>DTXR01000697.1 GCA_012962365.1 Chromatiaceae bacterium
ATGCGGACGTGACCAAAGCCTATGAAAATTTGATGCGCGGTTCCCGTAACCATCTGCGTGCATTCGTCCGCCAGATTGAAAACATGGGCATCGTCTATGAAGCGCGAGTGATGTCTCAGGAAGAAGTTGATGAAATCATCAACAGCGCCGTGGAGCGTGGTGGCAAAGGTCGTGGCAAGTGGCGTGGTGGCCGCTGAAAACAAGCATCGCTCAAGGATGGGCGCCTTTTATAGGGTAAAATTCCCCATTCCAGATGACCGTTGGAAATAAATGAATGTGTAAATTTTGTTGGACTGTTTTGCTGCTGCTCCTGTTGGCTATTGGCGCGGCTGTATATAAATTCGGCGTTGTCGGCAGTGTCGTGCAGGCGCCCGATGGACGCCAGGCG
The DNA here is from genome assembly GCA_012962365.1 of Chromatiaceae bacterium. GTDB lineage: Bacteria > Pseudomonadota > Gammaproteobacteria > Chromatiales > Chromatiaceae > Thiolapillus. Next base: position 389 of record DTXR01000697.1, read on the forward strand.
TTGCAGTTGACCACGGCCGAGCGCAACATGGTGCTGGGTGAGATGCGTGATTTCCTTGTCGCCGTGCAGGCTATCATTGCTGCTACCAACACCGAGGAAATGGATGCTGCGGCAAAAGCCGCCAGGAAAGTGGGTATGGCCGCTCAGACTGCGGTGCCGCCTGCATTGATCCGCAAATTGCCGTTGAAATTCAAGAAACTGGGTTTCGGCACACACTCAAAATTTGATCAGCTGGCGCTGGATGCCGAGCAACTGGGCGACCCCCAGCAGACCCGGGAGCAGCTGGCCGATTTGATGAGCAACTGCGTGGCCTGCCATGCGACTTACAGCCTGGTTGCCACAGACTGAATCCTCTGTCTGCGTGATGGAGTGCTTGCCTTGGAGGTAAATCATGAACTTTTTTGACAAAATGACATTTCGATTGGCTGTATCGGCTGTAACAGGCAGTGTGTTGGCGTTGGCTGTCCAGGCGGTGGAAATACCGGCCAGAGGGCCGATACCGTTTGCAGCCTATGACCAGAATGATGACGGCAGTATCAGCGAGGCTGAATTTTCTGCGACAAGGGCTGAACGCATGGCTGCGAAGGCTGCGGCGGGCATGCCCATGCGAGGTGCAGCGGACCAGCCTGCTTTTACCGCATTCGATACCAATGGGGATGGGCAACTGAGTCCGGAGGAGTTGGCTGAGGGGCAGCAGAAAATGCAGCAGATGCGTCGCAGCATGGGTAAAGGCGCTGGTCGGGGGCCTGGTATGGGGCGCGGCAGAAGAGGTGGCGCCAACAATATGCCGGCTTTTGCTGATTTCGATCTGAACGGCGATGGAGGTATTTCCGAGGATGAATTTCTTCAGGCCCAGTCTAAGCGCATCAGCGAGCGCTCTCAGGCGGGTTACCCCATGCGCAATATTGGCAATATCGCGGTATTTGGGGAGATCGACAGTAACAAGGATGGCATCATCTCTGCGGAAGAATTTTCTGCGCATCAGATACAGCACAGACAGCAAATGAAGCGGAAGTAGGTCACTTTCCCATAGCCACGAAAAAGGCCCCGAGCGGGGCCTTTTTCGTGGTTTGACGGACGCTGTTATTTCTTGGCGATGTCTTCCAGCTGCGTGGCCGGTATCAGCTGGCCGTCGAGTGCCGCGTCAGAGGCCGAACGCCCATAAGCTACGGAGATCAACTGGCTGTAATACACCACGGGAATGTTGAACTTGGTGTCGTACTTTTCGTTGATCTGGTCCTGGTAGATCTCCACGTTGGCCTGACACAGGGGGCAGGGCGTGGCGATCATGTCGGCACCGTGGTCGTAGGCGGCTTCGATGATACCCTTGATCATCTCCTGGGACTTCTCCGGCTCGGAGAAGGCCAGCGCGCCGCCGCAGCACTGCACCTTTTTTTCGTAGGTGGTGCAGGCGTCTGCGCCCAGGGATTCGACCAGATTATCCAGATACATGGGATTCTCGAAAGACTCGCCGGCGATACCGAAGGGACGGTTGGTCTGGCAGCCCAC
>DTXR01000698.1 GCA_012962365.1 Chromatiaceae bacterium
ATAGACATTCCCCGTCAACCGTTCACGCTTGAGGCTGCTGCATGATCGCGATATCCTGACCCGTCTGGATGACTCTGTGGCGCGCAAGGTTTCCGGTCGTGTCATGCTGCTGCGACGCGCCCGGGGCTATGCGCCAGAGCCGATTCATTTGCCTGGGGGGATGGGATTGCACCAACGACAGGCATTCTGGCCATGGGTGCTGAACTGAAAAACACCTTCTGCCTGCTCGGTGAGGATGGGGCGGTGCTGTCTCAACATCTGGGTGACCTGGAAAATTCACAGACATTCAGGGAATATCGGCAAATGCTGACGCATTACCGGAAGCTCTATGATTTCGAGCCAGGCCTCATCGTGGTGGACCGGCATCCTAACTACCTGTCCACTCAGTACGGCAGACAACTGGCGCAGCAACAGGGTTTGCCGCTGATGGAGGTGCAGCATCACCATGCGCACATGGCGGCATGTATGGCAGAGCACGGGTTGCCTGCCGATACGCCTGCGGTGTTGGGGCTGATTCTGGACGGGCTGGGCTATGGGACGACGACAGTATTTGGGGCGGGGAGTTTCTGCTGGGAAATTATCAGAGTCATGAGCGTATCGCCTGTTTCTCACCAGTAGCCATGCTCGGCGGCAACATGGCCACGCGTGAACCCTGGCGCAACGCTTATGCCCACCTGGCCACTGCTTTCGACTGGAATGAGCTCATCTCACGATATGCCGGTCTGGAGATGCTTTCTTATCTCCAGAGCAAACCCCTGCCAACACTGGTCAAGATGATGGAGAAGAACCTTAACAGCCCCCCGGCTTCTTCGGCAGGGCGGCTGTTCGATGCGGTGGCCGCTGTGCTGGGACTATGCCGTGATCAGGTCAGCTTTGAAGGGCAGGCCGCAATGGAACTGGAAGCACTGGCGGAAACTGCGCAGAGCACCCGTCTTTATCCTCTGCAACTAAAAAACAAGCAAATACAGTGGCGTGGCTTGTGGGAAGGTATTCTGGATGATGCAGCCAAAGGGGTGGACAGCGCAATCATTGCCGTCAATTTTCACCACAGCCTGGCGAAAGGGCTGGCCAATTTTTCCCTGCTGCTCGGAAAGAAGCATCAGGTGGACACGCTGGTGCTCAGCGGTGGTGTTTTCCAGAATCGTTTGCTGCTGGAAAGATTGCTGGCGGAACTGGGGCAGGGCATGAATGTCCTGGTTCCCCAAAAGATTCCTGCAAATGATGGTGGCATTTCCTTGGGACAGGCTATTATTGGTGCAACAGGAAAACAAATGAAGAGAGTACTGAATAACCACTGGAGGAGTGTGCTATGAACATCAAAAAAGGGTTCCTGATACTGTGGGTTGTGCTCACAGCCTTGCCCGGCCAGGCGGCAGATGTGATCGAGGAAAAAAACATCGGCATGGAACTGGCGCGTGATATTGCCAATCAGGCTGTGCTGGCCTGCCGCGCCAGAGGCTACCATGTCAGTGCCGTGGTCGTGGATCGTCATGGCCTGTTGCGTGCCGCACTGCGTGACGACCTGGCGGCCCGTTTCACGCTGGAGATCGCGCAAAGAAAAGCCAACATGACAGTCATGGCATGGACAGACAGCGGCGCCTTCCGCAAAGCGCGCTCCGACATCCGCCAGGAACTCAACCACATTGACGGTCTCATCGTCATGGAAGGTGGTGTCAAAGTTGTTTCCGGTGGCTACAATCTCGGTGCAGTCGGTGTCAGTGGCGCACCCGGAGGAGACAAGGATGCTGCCTGCGCTCAGGAAGCACTCAAAAAATTGTCCGAACGTATTGGGTTTGCCATCGACTGAATCGGGTCGGAAGCATCCCTAAGCCCTTTGGTCGATTTGCAGAATTCTAAGAATCCTGCATACGTAGCGCCCTAACTCTTTATTTTTGGCGCCATCCTTGAATGTGCCGGGGGCGGCTGCTATCACCAACACTGACCGAACGATCAGTCAGCAGTGAACTGAATATTACATAAACAGAATGACACA
>DTXR01000699.1 GCA_012962365.1 Chromatiaceae bacterium
CCGACACCCCGAGGATGCCGTAGCGAAAGGCGTTGATCATGTACAGAACGGGATTGGCCAGGGACACCTTCTGCCAGAATTCCGGTAACAGGCTGATAGAATAGAACACGCCGCCCAGGTAGGTCAGGGGCGTGAGCACGAAGGTCGGGATCACCGCAATGTCATCGAAGCTGTTGGCAAACACGGCGTTGATGAAGCCCCCCAGGGCGAACAGGATGGAGGTCAGCACCACCACCAGCAGGGTAAGCAACGGGTGCGCCACACCCACATCGGAAAAAAATAGAGTCACCACCGTGACTACCGCACCCACCACCAGGCCCCGGGCAACACCGCCGCTCACATAGCCGGCAAGTATGATCCAGTTGGGCACGGGAGAAATGAGAAGCTCTTCAATGTGCCGCTGGTACTTGGCCTGAAAGAAGCTGGACACGGTGTTGGCATAGCTGTTGGTGATCACCGCCATGAGAATCAGGCCGGGCACGATGAACGACTGATAGCTGTAGCCATCCATCTCACCGATGCGCTCACCGATGAGTGTGCCGAAGATGAGAAAATACAGACCCGTGGTGATGGCTGGCGGCAGGATGGTCTGCACCCAGATACGCGCAAAACGCAGCACTTCCCTGATGACGATGGTGAGATAGGCGACCCAGTAACGCTGCCAGTTGCTCATGCCACCTCCGCCTTTTTCTTTTGCACCCGATCCATGAAGAACTGCTCCAGACGGTTCTGCTTGTTGCGCATGGACAGCACCTCCATGCCCTGGCCGTCGAGCCAGTCGAACAGGCTGTTCAGGGTCTGTTCCTGCTCCAGCACCGCCTCCAGGGTATAGGCATCCTGCAAGCGCAGGCGCACGGGGGCACGCTCGGGCAGGGTCTGCACCGGCTGACGCAGGGTGAGGAGGAAGGCCTGGCGGTGCAAACGGTGCAACAAGGCCTGCATGCTGCTGTTCTCCACGATGTGGCCATCGTCGATGATGGCTATGTTACGGCACAGGTTCTCCGCTTCCTCCAGGTAATGGGTGGTGAGGATGATAGTGGTGCCGGCGCGATTGATCTCCTGCATGAAGGCCCACATGCTGCGGCGAATCTCGATATCCACTCCCGCCGTGGGCTCATCCAGGATCATCAACGGCGGCTGGTGAACCAAGGCGCGGGCAATCATCAAGCGGCGCTTCATGCCCCCGGAGAGACTGCGTGCCTGGGCACGGCGCTTGCCCCACAGATCCAGCTCCCTGAGCACCTGTTTGGTCTTTTCGTAGGCCTGGCGGCGGGGAATACCGTAGTAACCTGCCTGGTTGATGACGATTTCCTCGACCGGCTCCCACTGGTTGAAATTGAAATCCTGGGGCACCAGACCGATGTGGCGCTTCACTTCCTGGGGTTCACTATCCAGGTCGTGGCCAAACACTTCCACCCGGCCGGCGGTCTTGCGCACCAGCGAGGCCAGAATGCCGATGGCCGTAGACTTGCCCGCGCCGTTGGAGCCCAGCAGGGCGAAGAAATCCCCCTGCTCCACCTGCAGGTCGATGCCCTTGAGAGCCTCGGTGCCGTTGGCGTAGGTCTTCTTCAATTGTTCGAGTCGAATGGCGTGGCTCATGTTAGGGTAGCGCCTTGTAAAAGAGTCCTATTGTCTACTGAAACCTGCATGGAATCCATCTCCCTGGAGCTGCTTGTCTTCCTGGTGGCCGTCGCCACCCTGGCCGGAGCCGTCGATGCCATTGCGGGGGGTGGCGGGCTCATCACGCTCCCTGCCCTGCTATGGGCCGGGCTGCCGCCGGTACAGGCGCTGGCCACCAACAAGCTCCAGGGCAGCTTCGGCACCCTGTCTGCCAGTCTGCATTTCCTGGCCAGGGGACATGTGTTGCACCGGCAGCTAGGGCCTCTGGTGCTGGCCACCTTCAGTGGAGCCCTGGCAGGCGCGCTCATGGTGCAGCACCTGGACAACGACCTGCTGCGCCGAGTGATTCCCCTGCTGCTCATCCTGTTCGCCCTGTATTTTCTATTCTCGCCGCGCATCAGTGATGAAGATGCAAGCGCCCGGATGTCCCTGAGCTGGTTTTCCCTGGCCCTGTGCTTTCCCATCGGTTTCTACGATGGCTTCTTCGGACCCGGCACCGGCAGCTTCTTCGTCATGGCCATCGTCGCCCTGCTGGGCTACAACCTCACCCGCGCCACGGCCACCACCAAGGTTCTGAATCTCACCAGCAACCTCAGCGCCCTGCTGTGCTTCGCTCTGGGCGGCCATGTTGTCTGGCAGCTGGGCGTGCTGCTGGGGCTGGGACAGGCTGCGGGTGCCTGGCTGGGGGCGCATTTGGCCATTCGCCATGGCGCAGCGGTTATCCGGCCGGTGCTGGTGCTGATTTCCATGGCGGTTTCTATCAAACTGCTGTTGACGTAAAATGCCTGCAACCTCTCTCCACGCACTATTCCGATGAAACAGAAACTGCTCAACATGCTGCAGCTGCAGGATCAGCTGAACCGTCAGATCAACCCGGACTGGCTGCAGGCCGGCTACGAATGGTACCGCGCCATCTGGCTGGAAAGCGCAGAACTGATGGAACACTACGGCTGGAAATGGTGGAAAGCCCAGGAGCATGACCTGGAGCAGATTCGCCTCGAACTCATCGATATCTGGCATTTCGGCCTCAGCGCGGAACTTGTCAGCCGCCAGGGCGACCATGCTGCGGCCGCACAGCACATGCTTGCGCAATTGCAGGGACAGCAATCCAGCGAAGCTGATTTCCGCAATAACGTAGATCAACTGGCACGTTTCGCACTGGACCGGCAGGCCCTGGACATGCCCGCCTTCCTGTCACTGCTGGCTGCTGTGGAAAGCAGTTTCGATGACCTCTACCGCATCTACGTGGGCAAGAATGTTCTCAATCGTTTCCGTCAGGATCACGGCTACAAGGACGGCAGCTATATCAAAACCTGGCAGAACCGGGAAGACAACGAGCACCTGGCGGAGATCAGCGCCGCACTGAACGCTGACGCTAGGGATTTTGAACAGCAGATCTATAACGGACTGGAAGCGCGCTATCCCCGCGCCTGAACCATGTCGTTTCCCGGACGTTTGCGCACACTGCTTACTGCCGCCTGGCTGCTGCTGACCACTACCGCAGGCAGCGCCGACGAAATCTACGTGGCCGTAGCGAGCAACTTTTCCCGTACCCTGCAGACCATTGCCACAAGATTCGAGGCCGCCACGGGACACAGAATCAACATGAGCGTTGGCGCTACGGGCAAGCATTACGCCCAGATCCGCCACGGTGCACCCTTCGATATCTTCTTTGCCGCCGACAGCAGACGACCGGCACTGCTGGAGTCCGAAAATATCGCCCTGCCCGGCAGCCGTTTCACCTATGCTCTGGGAAAGCTGGTGCTATGGAGCCCGAGGGAAGGTTATGTAGATGACCAGGGTAGCATTCTGGAAACAGAGGATTTTTCACATCTGGCCATAGCCAATCCCCGCCTGGCGCCTTACGGCAAGGCTGCAAAGGAAGTGCTGCAGGCACGTAAATTATGGGATGCCCTGAAAGGACGAACCGTGCGCGGCGAAAACATCGGGCAAACCTTCCAGTTCGTGAAAAGCGGCAATGCCGAACTGGGCTTTGTTGCCTGGTCGCAGATCAGGCAGCCCGGAAAGCCCGTCTCCGGCTCTTTCTGGGACATTCCCCAGCAGCTTTATACGCCCATCCGGCAACAGGCGGTTTTACTCAAGCGGTCAAAACCCGCACAGGCATTCGCCAGCTTCGTCAAAAGTAACACAGCACAGGCGATCATTCGCGAATCCGGCTACGACTTGCCATGATTCTGAGCGATGCCGATATCACCGCCCTCCTTATCACCCTCAAACTGGCCGGGCTGACGACACTCATCCTGCTGTTGCTGGGCACTCCCCTGGCCTGGTGGCTGGCGCGCAGCAAGTGGCGCTTCAAGTTCGTTCTCGAAGCGCTCATCGCCCTACCCTTGGTGCTGCCACCCACGGTACTGGGCTTCTATCTGCTTATCAGCCTTGGACCCAACGGCCCCCTGGGTAGCCTGTCGAAAGCCCTGGGTGGGTCATCTCTGGCCTTCACATTCACCGGGCTGGTGATCGGTTCTGTGCTCTATTCCCTGCCCTTTGTCATACAGCCTTTGCAGAACGCCTTTGCGGCAATCGGCGATCGGCCCCTTGAAGTGGCCGCCACGCTGCGCGCATCGCCTCTGGATCGTTTCTTCAGCATTGCGGTTCCTCTCGCCCGCCCCGGTTTTCTCACCGCAGCCGTGCTGGGATTCGCTCATACCATCGGTGAATTCGGCGTGGTGCTGATGATCGGTGGCAATATTCCCGGCAAGACCCAGGTATTGTCCATCGCCATCTATGATCACGTTGAAGCACTGGAATACACGCAGGCACATTGGTTGTCGGCAGGGTTACTGCTGCTGGCCTTCCTGATGCTGTTGCTGGTCTACGCGGTCAACCGCCGTTTTGGGATGGTGCAGCGATGAGCATCCAGGTCAGGCTGTCGTTATCCCGGCAAAACTTTCACCTGGAGGTGGATCTGGCAATTCCCGCTCGGGGAATCACTGCCCTGTTCGGCCCCTCCGGCTGTGGCAAGACGACCCTGCTGCGCGCCATTGCCGGTCTGGAACCACAGGCGAAAGGCCAACTTCAGGTTGCAAATACAAACTGGCAGGATGAGAACAGCTTCCTGCCGCCACACCGGCGACCACTGGGCTATGTCTTTCAGGAAGCCAGCCTGTTTACCCATCTGAGCGTACAGAGGAATCTGGAATACGGCCTCAAGCGGCTTCCCGCCACGCAACGCAAGGTATCGCTGGATACCGCCATCGGCTTGCTGGGCATAGGTCAGCTTCTGGATCGCAGACCCCCACAGCTTTCAGGCGGAGAACGGCAGCGGGTCGCCATCGCCAGGGCGCTGGCCGTCAGCCCGGAACTGCTACTCATGGACGAGCCTCTTGCAGCCCTGGATGTGCAACGCAAGCAGGAGATTCTTCCCTACCTGGAATCACTGCACGCCCGGCTGAATATTCCCGTAATCTATGTCAGCCATTCCCCCGATGAAGTCGCGCGTCTGGCGGATCATCTCGTACTCATGGAAAACGGCGGCGTTACCGCCTCGGGTCCGATCAGTGAAATGCTGACCCGCGTCGATCTGCCTCTGGCTCGCGGCAATGACGCAGAGGCACTGATCGAAGCGGAAGTCGCGGCACACGACGAGACATACGGCCTCACCTATCTGGACTTTCCCGGCGGCAGGTTCACCGTGGCTCGCAAGGATCTACCCACCGGGACTCAGGTGCGGTTACGCGTCATCGCCCGAGATGTGAGCATCACCCTGGAACAACAGCAAGGCACCAGCATCCTCAACATCTTTCCGGCCACGGTGGACGAGATCGTCCCCACGAGTGCCTCCCAGGTAACGGTGCGCTTGCTGGCAGGTGGCGTTCCCCTGCTGTCGCGGATCACACGCAAGTCCGCAGCATTGCTGGAACTTACGCCGGGAAAAACCGTGTACGCCCAGGCCAAGAGCGTCGCGCTGCTCGCCTGATCAGGTCTGTCGGCGCACTTCCAGCACATCCGGAATCTGCGCCAGCTTTTCCAGCACCTTACTGAGCTGGGCCATGTCGGTCACTTCTGCGGTGAAACGCATGCTCGCCTTTTCCCTTTTGCTGTTGGTGTGCGTTTTCACACCCAGCACGTCTACTTCCTCGTTGGAGAATACCGAGCTGATATCACGCAGCAATCCCTTGCGATCATGGGCATGAACCTGCACATCCACGAGATACGTGCCCCTGAGCTGCTCCTTGCTCCAGTTCACCGGAATGAGACGTTCCGCCTGATCTTCCCGCAACCGCTTGACCACACTGCAGTCTTTCCTATGAATGGTCACACCCCGCCCGCGGGTGATATAGCCAACGATGGGATCATTAGGAAGGGGTTTGCAGCAACGCGCCGTGTGGGTCATGAGGTCGTCCACGCCCTGTACCACGACTTGCCCCCCCTTGCCGACATGTCGGCTGATACGCCTGTCGGCCTTCGCCGTGATTTCTTCATCATCGTCTCTGGCCATTTCAATCTGCAGATTGGCAATTTGTATCGCCGAAACCTCACCACGACCGATCGCCGCATAAAGGTCATCCACCGACTTAAAATTGTATTTGGGCAGCAGGCTTTCCAAATCCGGCTTCCTGACGCCGAGCCGGCTGGTTTCCTTTTCCAGGCTCGCCTTGCCCAGTTGCACATGCTGCTCATAGCCCTGACGCTTGAACCAGTGACGGATGCGATTGCGTGCCCGCGAAGTAACCACATACCCTGAACTGGCGTTGGCCCAGTCCAGACTGGGGCCGCCTTCCTTGGCCGTGATGATCTCCACCGTCTGCCCGCTTTCCAGCGGCTGGGTGAGAGAGATCATTTTACCGTCTGCCTTGGCACCCCGGCAGCGATGACCCACGGAACTGTGAATCGCATAGGCGAAATCCACGGCAGTCGCGCCCCGTGGCAGTTCCACCACCTTGCCATTCGGCGTCAGCACATAGATACGCTGAGCCTCGAATTCGGCATCTGTGTCCTCCGAGGCATCGCCCGGCTGCTCCAGCCAGGCGCGCATCCATTCGATGCGGCGTTCGAGTTCGGCATCTCCCTTGCCATCTTCCTTGTAGCGCCAGTGTGCCGCCACGCCGCATTCCGCATGTTCATGCATCTGTCGGGTGCGGATCTGCACCTCAAGCGGCTTGCCGTCATCACCAACCACAGCGGTATGCAGGGAGCGATAGCCGTTTTCCTTGGGATGGGCAATGTAATCGTCAAACTCTCTGGGGATGGGCTGCCAGGTGCCGTGCACCATGCCCAGCACTTCGTAACAATGGGCCACGGTGTCGACCAGCACCCGCACAGCACGCACATCGAATATCTCGCTGAAATCCACACCTTTGCGCTGCATCTTCTTCCAGATACTGTAGATGTGCTTGGGTCGCCCGGTGATTTCGGCATCGATATGATGCTGTTCACACTGCTTCTGCAAACGCACGATCACCTGTTCGATGAACCGCTCACGTTCTTCGCGTTTCTCTTCCAGGGCATTGGCGATCTGGCGGTAGGCATCGGCCTGCAGCACCCGCAAAGCACGGTCTTCCAGCTCCCACTTGATCTGCCAGATGCCCAAACGATTGGCCAGGGGCGCATGAATCCGCTGGGTGACATCCGCGATACGCTGTTGATCTTCCTTTTCCAGCTCGCCAATCACCCGCATCAATTGCAGGCGTTTCGCCAGCACCACCAGCACTACCCGCACATCATCTGCCAAGCCCAGGAGCATGCGTCGAAGATTCTCACTCTGTTTTGCGCTGGTATCGGTGCTGCCCGTGACCGCTACGGTGCGGATACGCACCAGATCACGAATCATGGCCTGGATCCGCTCACTGAAACAGGCGGCTTCCGCCAATTCGGCATTGGGCAGATCGGAAAGCAGTGCAACGATGAGCGTTTCCGTATCCAGGCGCAGCTGATCGAGAATATCGGCGGTCTGTACCAGCGCCAACTGATGCTGCATGCCACCGAAAGTGGGTTCTTCATCATGAACCCGGTGGATGATGTCCAGCGCCTGCGACAGGTCGTGTATCTCCTCCCGGTTGCGATGCCCGGCCAACGCCGCAAGCCAAGCGACAAGGTGCTCCCGGGTCAGGCTGCCTGATTCGGGGAGGTGAGAAATCGTGCTGACCATCAGCTTTGTTTTTGCTCCTGCAGGAAAGCGAACTAAGATACCACAGTTGCCCGGAATATCGGACCGCTAACGAATTTCCTCGATGGAAAACTTCTTGTCTAGAATGGTAGGAGTGAGTAATGCATACCCCTGCTGCTGCCAATGACCAAGTTCGGTAATGGCGGACGGCACCACTTCGATGAAATCCTGAAAATCTTCGACACGATAACCATAATCTGCCGCAGCCAGGCCACAGACCCGGAACTTCACCCCCAGGCTGGCGTAATAACCCATGCGCCCCACGGCTTCTGCATACTTCTTGTGATTGGACTTGGCCACAGTCACGATTTCCGTACCGTGAATCACGACCACGATGTCCATGAACTCGGGCGCCATATCATAGGGCGATTCCATGAGCGGATTCATGTAGGATCGCAGCCAGAACAACGCGCTGTTGATATGCTGCGGATCATCGAAATAGAAATCAAAAACCACTTTCGGATCTGCATAGGGGGTATCGACCCGTTTACCGGCCAGCGTATTGCCAGACAGGCTGAACAACAGCAGTGCCGCAAGAATTCTGATGAACATAGTCTTTCTCCTCGGGAAGGGACATTTCAAGTCTAGACCAAATATCGTTGCCTAACAGAGTTGTAAAGCGCCGAATCCCGTTCGGTGGCAAATTCTGTTTCTTCGCGCTACCCTGATAAAAGCAGTCGGAGAATGGACATGCATGACAGAGCAAACCAGGCACCAGAAGACCACAGCAGCGAACTGATACTGCTGGAAATCGCCAGTACCCTTGCCAGGGAATTGCACGCCGGTTATGCACAGGGCCGGCCTGTCACACTGGATAGCAACCTTGAACACGACCTGGGATTCGATAGCCTCTC
>DTXR01000700.1 GCA_012962365.1 Chromatiaceae bacterium
ACCGTTGTGCATCCAGTAGTTAACGAAATGGTGGCCAGTCGCTCCTTCGGATTGGGCAATTTCGTTTTCATGATGGGGAAAGGTCAGATCCGCTCCACCACCGTGAATATCGAAGGTATCACCCAGCGCCTTGGTGGACATGGCGGAGCATTCGATATGCCAGCCGGGACGGCCCTTGCCCCAGGGAGAATCCCAGGCGGGCTCGCCAGGTTTTGCGGCTTTCCACAGGGCGAAATCCAGGGGATCCCGCTTCTCATCGCTGGATTCCACCCGCGCCCCTGACTTGAGGTCTTCGATGGATTTGCCGGACAGCTGTCCATAATCCTTGAAGCTGGTGACCGAATAATAGACATCGCCGCTTTCCGTGACATAGGCATGTCCTCTGTCGATGAGCCGCTGGATCATTTCCAGTATCTCGGACATGTGACCGGTCGCGCGGGGTTCGATGGTGGGCGGCAATACACCCAGCGCATCCAGGTCTTCATGCATGGCGTCGATGAAGCGCTGGGTCAGCTCGGTAAAGGGTTCACTGCGCTCGTTGGCCCGCTGGATGATCTTGTCGTCGATATCGGTAATGTTGCGTACATAGGTGACATCATAGCCCTTGGCCTGTAGATAACGATACACCACGTCGAAGACCACGATCATGCGCGCATGGCCCAGATGGCAGTAGTCGTAGACGGTCATGCCACAGACGTACATGCGCACCTTGCCCGGCTCTATCGGTTGAAATTCTTCTTTTTTGTTGTGCAGATCGTTGTAAATCTGGAGGCTCATTATTCCGCCGTGGTCTGGTTCCAATGTATAGAATCGAACGACATCCCGATCACGTCATTCCAGCGTAGGCCGGAATACAGAACTGTCAAAAGCCTGATTCCCGGCCTGTGCCGGGATGACGAAAGCTGTCATCCGCATATCCGCGCAATTTTACCCTATACCTTGTCCAGCGCACAGTTGTATCATAGACGATTGTTTTGTAACCGCTGTGAGTCAAGAATATGAACAGACTTCTACTATCCCTGCTGTTTGCGCTGAGCGTTGGCTCGGCAGCACTGGCGGAACCTGTCAAGGTGGTCATGGAAACCAGCAAGGGCGATATCGAACTGAGCCTGGACCAGGACAAAGCCCCCATTAGCGTAGCCAACTTCCTGCGCTATGTGGACGAAGGCTTCTACAATGGCACCATCTTTCACCGGGTCATCTCCGGCTTCATGATACAGGGCGGCGGCATGGGTGAAGACATGCAGAAGAACCCCACCCACGAGCCGATCAAGAACGAAGCCAAGAACGGCCTGAAGAACCAGCGCGGCAGCATCGCCATGGCGCGCACCGGCGACCCGCATTCCGCCACCACCCAGTTCTTCATCAATCACAAAGACAACACCAACCTGGACTATCCCAGCTTCGATGGCTGGGGTTATGCCGTGTTCGGCAAAGTCACCAAGGGTATGGACGTGGTGGATGGCATTGCCGCCACGCCCACCGCCGTCAAGAACGGTCGTCGTGACGTACCCGTCGAGACCATCCTGATCAAATCTGTCAAACGCGTGGAAACCAAATAAATGATTACACTGAAAACCAACATGGGCGATATCGTCATCGAACTGGACGAGGAAAAAGCCCCCATCAGCTCCGAGAACTTCAAGCAATATGTGCGCGACGGCTTTTACGACGGCGTGATCTTTCACCGTGTCATTCCAAATTTCATGATACAGGGCGGCGGTTTCATGCCGGACATGATGCAAAAAGCCACCCGTGAACCCATCGAGAACGAAGCCAAAAACGGCCTGAGCAATGAAAAATACACCCTGGCCATGGCCCGCACCATGGAGCCCCACTCCGCCAGCGCCCAGTTCTTCATCAACACCAAGGACAACAGCTTCCTCGACTACCCCGGTCAGGACGGCTGGGGCTACGCGGTGTTCGGCAAGGTGGTCGAAGGCACCGATGTGGTGGACAAGATCGAGAAAGTCGAAACCGGCAACAAGGCAGGGCACTCCGATGTGCCTGTAGAGCCGGTGGTGATCGAAAAGGCTGAAATCAGCGAGTAATACCTCGCTCTGGGACAAGCCGGCATCCAGAACGCAGGTCTGGCAAAACGCAGTGCACTCAACCTGCCAAACCGGATGACGGCTTTCCCGCACCACACAGCCATGTCCCACATACTCTTTATTTCAGACCTGCACCTCTCCCCGGCCACCCCGGAAATCGTACAGCAGTTTCAGCGGTTCCTGTCCGGCGATTCTGTTGGGACAGCCGATGCCCTGTATATTCTGGGCGATCTGTTCGATGCCTGGATCGGCGACGATGACCCCTCCTCCTTCGCAGCGCAGATCAGGGAGATGCTGCAGGAAGCGGGGCGGCATACGCACCTGTACTTCCAGCACGGCAATCGGGATTTCCTTCTGGGGGAGGATTTTGCCCACGCCGTCAACCTGACGCTGTTGCCGGAGGAGCATGTCATTCAGATCGCCGGCCAGCCGGTGCTGCTGCTGCACGGCGACCAGCTATGCACGGACGACACGGACTATCAGCAGGCCAGAAAGCTGTTTCGCAGTCCGGAATTCCGCGCCCAGGCCATGGCCATGAGTATTCCCCAGCGCATGCAGAAAGCCGCCGAAATCCGCCAGATGAGCGGCGAAGCCAAGGCGACGAAGTCTTCAGACATCATGGATGTAAACCAGCAGGCAGTCGAAGCCATCATGCGCAAGCACGGCGTGCGGCGCCTGATTCACGGACATACCCATCGCCCGCAAACCCACACATTCGATCTCGACAGTCATCAGGCAGAGCGCATCGTGCTGACTGACTGGCAGGCGACCGCTTCCGGCGCATTACAGGTAGAGACTGACAGCGGAAAAATGCGGACTGTAACGGTCTGAGCTATTTCCAGGCCGCAGGTTCAACCCGCTCGAACCCGTCCGGCACGGCGAAGATATCGTCCGCCACCTCATAGCCCTTCCTGAAATCCACCAGCATACGCCGTTTGCCACCCATGACGTCCAGCAGGGGCAAACCATGTGCAAACGCACGCTGGGGAGCATAGATATATTCGCTCAGCTCACAACTGTTTTCTGTGTATCCCGGTGAGTCCACCGCAGGATATTGCATGCGTGCCAGCGCCTGGTACAGCTCACTCATGGCAGATACGGCAGCTGACATCGTATTTTTTATAACGACAAGTTCCCGGCAGATCTCCCCATTGCTCAGCAGCTGTAGGTTTTCCGGTTGCTGCCCGGCAACCTGTGGCGCATCCGGGTCTGTACTCATCTTTTCATTCAGCAGCATTCCGGCTGGTGGCATAGGCTGAAAAGCGGGGGGGTTCATCTCGAACACCGTCTTCTCCAAGGGATCGACATTGAAGATCTTCTTCATCTGCCGATCATAGATGGTGTAACCCTCGCCCGGCGCACCCCCCTCATCCAGTCGCAAAAACCTGCTGGTGACAAGAATTCGGCTGACATATTTGTCCACGCCTGGCTCCTGCACCTGGTAGACGAGCAGATCCGCTTCGCCCGCATACAACAGGGTCGAAACAAACAACAGGGATACAGCAATTACTTGGCGCACAACGCCTCCAGATGGTTGAGTTCATTTTGTGAAAAGCCGGCGGCGAGGCGGGCTTCCTTGTGCAGGGGGCAGCTCATGTGACCATGCAAGTATTCATCGATGAGCGAGAAATAGGTTTCTTCGGTATCGAGGTTGCGCTGCTCGCAGAGGTAGTTGAACCAGCGGGACCCGGCTTCGACGTGCCCCACTTCATCCCTGAGGATGATCTCCAGCACGGCCACGCTTTCCCTGTCGCCGATACCCTGAAACTTCTGCATAATGCCCGGCGTCACATCCAGCCCCCGCGCTTCCATCACCCGCGGCACCATTGCCATACGCACCAGCAGATCATGCGAGGTCTTCTGTGCCAGTTCCCACAAGCCGTTGTGGGCCGGATAATCGCCGTAGTCGTACCCCAGGTCATTCAGCCGTTGGCGCACCAGGCCGAAGTGATACACCTCTTCTGCCGCCACCTTTATCCAGTCCGAATAGAAGCCCTCAGGCAGGTGAGCGAAGCGGTACACGGCATCCAGCGCCAAGTTGATGGCATTGAATTCGATGTGGGCAATGGCATGGAGCATGGCCGCCTGTCCTTCCACCGTACCCAGCCGACGGCGGGGAACCTGCCGGGGGGATACCAGCTCGGGTTTCTCCGGCTGACCTGCCTTGTCCACAACCGGCAGATCACCGGAAGGCTGGAGGCTGAGCTTGCCGGCCTCCCAGGCCTGTTGCAGCCTCCCGACACACGCCGACTTCGTATCAGGATTGGTTTGCAGCAGGCATTCCAGGGCACACTCGTGAACAGTCTTTATCATCTCTGAATTGTAGCAGGGGCATTTTTCAAAGACTAACCGAAGCCTGCTTCAATTCAAGATCAAGTATTCCTGATTGAGAACGTCGTTCAAATGCTCGGGGGAACCTGACCATTCTATTGCGGCCCTGGGAATTGCAGCTAGAACTCTGCAATCAGGACATGGGAGCTTTCAGGAACGGGTGGGCAACTTCAATCCAATGAGCAGGTCCATGACGTTGGTGCCGGTCGGCCCGGTGTCGATCAGGTCACCGGTTGCTTCAAGAATACTGCCGCTATCGGCCTGCCGCAGCGCCAGCTCGGGGCTGAAGCCCGCATCCAGCGCCCGCTGCCAGGTCTGTCCATCGACCAGCGCACCGGCATCGCCACCCGGTCCGTCACTGCCATCCGTGCCCGCGGCCAGTATGAACATATCATCACAGCCGGCGATTTCCCTTGCAGCCGACAGGGCCAGATGCTGATTTCTACCACCTCGCCCCGGATCCTGGGGCAGCACGACGGTGGTTTCCCCACCCAGTACATGCACGCCCGGCGGGGCTTCTTTGAGGAGCCGCACAAAAGCCACGCCTTGCTCTTTCGCATCACCAAGCAGTTGGGGATATTCAGACCAGGCCGCGTAACCGAGTGACTGCGCCTGATCCGCAGCTGTTTTCACAGCCTGTTCAGACGTGGCAACGAGAAAGTGCGGCACCGAAGCATCTGCAGACACAATCGCTGGCGGGAGCAGCGAGGCCAACCATTCAGGCAGGTCTGAAGTAGTCTCAGGCTCCCGGTTTCTACACAGAAGCCCTGAACCAATCACACCATAATCATCACCCGGCACATCGGAAATGAGTAGCACCGTTGCTGGCCGGGCATTCAGATACCTCAATAGCCCGCCTCCCTTGATTGCCGACAGGCGACATCGCAGGCTGTTCATGGCATGGATGTCCAGGCCGCTGGCCAGCGACCACCGATTCAATCTCTGCAGAGCATCGAGCGTCACGCCGGGACGAAGCGCCTCGACCAGGCTGGAAGTACCGCCGGAAATCAGGAACAGCAAGGGCCTGTCGCCT
>DTXR01000701.1 GCA_012962365.1 Chromatiaceae bacterium
CGATTTCCCCCACGAAGAAACCGAAATTGAGCGTGAGCGACAAAACGATGAAAAAACCGAAGACGACCTTTTCCGGATTCATGGCAACTTCCGATTGCTTGGTTAGTAGCTTTGGAATGTAGCAGGAAACTTTAGTGCATGGAAATGCAAATCTGCCGGAACTAAAAAGTTGAAAGACAGACTGTCAACCAACCAGGTCTCATTGACAGCCTGTCACAAGATTTCTACAACCAAACTGATCCTTCCAAACAAGGAACAGAACAACTCAATTGCCAATGACAACCGTTCCCACCGGTGCAAGAAATGTCATGGCTTTCCCATCTTCACCCGCGGTAAATGTATTGCCCCCGGCTGCTTTTGGGTACGAACCCTCAACGATGATTACCCTGCCATTGTTGGGTACATCGCTGACTGCATTCGCCACACCAACATACGGGCGCAGCACTGCACCAGACTCTCCTGGATTATTTGGCTGGGGAACAGCATCCACATATTCAGGGCCAAACCCATGAAAGTCCCGGATCGCTATCTCTAGTGCATCTACCTCAAAAGAAGTACCCGCGTTGCCGGTACTACCCACAGGATTACTGCATCCCCCATTAGTATGAATACCTACTGTAAAATCCGGGCTGGGTGTTCTCCAGATAATAGGACTGCCAGAATTTCCTCCTTCTGTATCTACCTGGTATCTATGGTAAATATCAGCAGGCACATTACCGGTGGTCTCATTTAGATAAGGGCCTATCGATGTCTGCAATGTCTTGTTGTCAACACCTGTATCGACACCGTAACCCGTTATGCGCATGGAATCACTCGCTGCGGGGTTCTGCCGTGTCATACGATAAAACCCCTCGCGAAGATGCGCCCGCTCTCCATTGGCGTTGGGGAATATCCCAAAGACAGCCCAGTCTTTTCCCAGTCCCTGTCCTGAACCATCAAAACGCCAGGTGACATTGCTGGTATCGATAGGAAACTGGTCTTCTGGTGCGGACTGATTGATAGTGCCGTCTGGATCAGACGCCGGCACATTCACTGAAAAACTGCCCCACAAATCCAATACGCCGTCAGGCAACAATGGCCCACCCCCGTCGGGATCCCAGTCGACACAATGCCCCGCAGTCAACACTGCACCATTGGATACCAGCCATGCTGTGCAGCCATTAATGATTCTGCCAGCACGATTGTCATTTGAAGCGACCCGATTGTCGACCGATCCACACTGGGTTTCGATCCCGCCATCCGCCTCTGCGGCACTTTTGGCGGCCCCTCTCTCACCAACATTCAATTTCTCGATAGACACATAGATACCGGTTTCACCTTGCTCCACATGCAATTCCAGAACAACGCTATCGCCATTAAAAAATGCCGAAGCATTACTCCATTGAGGCAGTGTCCGGCCGTCCAGTCGTTGCTGAGCACCATCCTCTACGGAAGTCATGACTATGTAACTATGCACACCGAGGTTATAGTCTGAAAATTGCAAACGCAACCAAGGTGCGCCTTCCACGCTGATGGTTTCCTCGAAAGATACCTGCTTGATGGATTGTCGGCCTTTGGTCTTGCCGCTGGGCTGACCCAAAATAACACTATAAGCCTCCTCATGTTGAGGCGCCGGCGCAAACTGACCCCATAACGGAGCCGAACACAGAAAACCTGCAACAATGAGCAATACTCGCTTTTGGATATTCATTGTACTAACCTCCTTTTCAGAATCATCACTGCAGAGAAACCAGCACAAGAACCAGCCCCTTGTCATCCTTCAGGGACGTCATGGCTTTTCCGATGACGGCGCCACTGCGTCTTTCGGCATCGGTGGCTTTCATCGCATAGCCCGGTACCCGGGA
>DTXR01000702.1 GCA_012962365.1 Chromatiaceae bacterium
ATCAATGGGCACCCGGCCCGTGGGCTCCGGCAGTGTCAGCAGGCAGTCCACCCGAGTGTCATTGCTCAGGGTCTGCTGCATGGCGTAACTGCCCTCGGGCATGACGTTGCGCACCAGGCCTTCCAGCTGTACCTCGCCAAAGGCGCCACGGGAGCGCTTGTCTGTGAGCACTTCCTGCAGGCTCACCACGTTGCCCGACAGTTCGGTGATCTTCTTCTGGGCTTCGTCGATGCGTGACAGGTGCTCCAGCACCCGGCTGAACACTTCGGTGGTCTTCTCGAAACCCTGAGTGAGGCGCTTTTCCACCTGACCACTGATCTGCTGCAGGCGCTCGTCTGTGGTTTGCGCCAGCTTCTCCAGACGCTCGTTCATCGACTTGGTCGACTCCGCCTGGGACTGGCGCAGCTGCCCGGACATGTGTTCCATGCCAACCTGCAAGGCCTTGTGTTGGTTGTCCAGCGCCTCGGTCTGGCGTTTTTCGAAGCTTTCCCGCTGCCTGGCGAGCTGTTCTCCCACATCCCGCTGAAGTTGAACGAAACGCTCCAGCAGAGATTCCTTCATGCTGCTGGCATCGAAGGTCAATTGCCGCTGCAGCATCACCTGGCGCTGCCCCAGGGTTTCCTGCAATTCATTGATGTTGCTATGCATGGCATCCCGGGTAAGCAGTTGCCCCTTGATGAACCCGTCAGCAATTTCCTGCCGATGTTCGTTCAGGGCACTCAATAATCCCGCCGCCATTTCTTCCACTTCCACAGACAGGCTGTGCAGCCGGGTGCGCTGGATCAACAGCACACGCAGCAGCCACAGCAACATCGCCAACACGAGTCCGATACCCGTAAAAAGGATCTCCTGAGAATATTGCGCCCAGAAAGCCTGAACATTGTGCATGGTTTCAGAACCACCGAAAGGATAGAATCAACTGCCGAAATTACCACAGATCTCTCATGCGCGTTCACCTGAAAACCCTTGGCTGCCGCCTCAACGAAGCCGAACTGGAATCCTGGTCACGGGATTTCCAGGCGCAAGGCATACGGCCCACGCCCTCTCCCGATCATGCAGATCTGGTGGTCATCAACACCTGTGCGGTAACCGAGGAAGCGGTGAAGAAATCCCGCAAGCTGTTGCGCCGTGCCCAGCGGGACAATCCCCGTGCCAAACTGGTGGTAAGCGGCTGCTATGCCTCCCTCAACCCGGAACAGGCCGCCGCCGACCTGGGCGTTAATCTGGTGGTGCCCAACACGGACAAGGAGCACCTGGCGGACATCGCCATCCGCGAACTGCATCTGCCCACCATGCCCGCCACCGCCATGGCGCCCGACAGCTACAGCCCGTTGCAACGCAACCGCCAGCGGGCCTTCATCAAGGCACAGGATGGCTGCCGCTATCGCTGCAGTTATTGCATCGTGACGCTTGCGCGAGGCGAGGAACGCAGCAAACCCCTGGCCGACATCATCGCGGAGATTCAACGCCTGCAGACACAGGGTATTCAGGAGGTCGTGCTGGCGGGCGTACACCTGGGTGGTTATGGCAGCGACATCGGCGACAACCTGAAACACCTGGTGGAAGCCGTGCTGGCAAATACCGACATGCCCCGCATTCGCCTGGGATCGCTTGAGCCCTGGGACTTGCCGGATGATTTCTGGATCCTGTTCGAAAACCCGAGACTGATGCCACATTTGCACCTGCCCATGCAAAGCGGCGCCAATTCGGTACTGCGACGCATGTCACGGCGTTGCCGAAGCGAGGAGTTTCTGGCGCTGGCGGATCACGCCAGACGGCAAATCACTGATTTCAATATCACCACGGACATCATCGTGGGCTTTCCCGGCGAGACAGCATCAGAGTGGCAACAAACCCTGGAATTTGTCGAACAGGCTGCCTTCGGTCATGTCCATATCTTTGCCTTTTCTCCCCGCAGCGGAACCAAGGCAGCCTATCTCGAAAACCCCGTGCCCAGGGAAATCAAACGCCAGCGCAGTGAACAACTGCACGAATTGTCAGCCCGGCTTGGGAACACAGTGGCCAGCCGGCAGTTGGGAAAAACCGTACCTGTGCTGGTAGAAGGGAATCCCGCAAAGCACGGGGGAAAGTTCCTGTGCTCTGGCTACACACCCAATTATCTGCGTGTACACTTCCTGTCTGAACGAAAACTGGAAAACCGGATCGTGGATGTCACTTTGAGGCAATTCAATGGAGAGCACCTTCAGGGAACACCAATCGAATGATCATCATCATTGAAAAAGTACAGAAAACAACCATACTTAACACATAAGTGTGTAAAAAGGAGAAGTGCAATGTTTCTTAAAGATACCAAGAGCGGTGACCTTGTTGAGGTTCTGGGGGTTTCCGACCTGATCGACCCCTTTCAAAACAGCGTTCCGGGACGTTTTCATGCAGGAGAGGAAATGGGCGAACCCAAAAGCTTCTTCAAAACCGAGCTGGTCTTTCCTTCCGATGAAGCACTGCCGAGGTGCTGGGTAGACCCCAACTACAAGTAGGCTCGCCGAACCCGCAGGGCATTACCCTCTGAAATGCCCTGCGGTATGCGTTCAGGTTTCCACGTCCATCCAGACCGGACAGTGATCCGATGGTTTTTCCATAGCGCGGATATCATAGGCTATGCCGGCATCTTTCAGATTCTCAAACACGGGAGTGCTGCTCAAGAGCAGATCGATGCGCAAGCCCCGTTTGGGATCGCGGTCGAATCCCTTGCTGCGGTAATCGAACCAGCTGAAGAGCTTATCCTCTTCAGGATATTTTTCCCGCCAACTGTCATGCAACCCCCATTCCATGAGTTTCTGCAGCCATTCGCGCTCTTCCGGGAGGAAAGAGCACTTGCCCGTGCGCAGCCAGCGCTTCATGTTATCCGGGCCAATACCGATATCCAGATCCGTGGGGGCGATATTCATATCACCGATAATCGCCAGATGCTGATCTGACGCAAAATCCGTGTTCAGCCAATCCGTGAGATCCGCATAGAACTTGCGTTTGGCGGGAAACTTCTCCGGATGTTCACGACTCTCGCCCTGGGGAAAATAGCCGTTCATCACCGTGATCTCCCCGCCGCCGGGTGTTTTGTAGATGCCCGTAATGAGGCGTTTCTGGCTTTCCTCACCATCGTCCGGCAAGCCGCGGATGATTTCCATGGCGGGCTCCCGGGACATAAGGGCCACGCCGTAATGCCCCTTCTGGCCATGGAAGTCCACATGGTAGCCCAGCTCCTCGATCATCTCGCGGGGGAACTCGCTGTCCTGCACTTTGGTTTCCTGCAGGCCGATGACATCGGGCTGGTATTGTTCCACCAGGGTCTTGAGCTGGTGGGGGCGGGCGCGGACGCCGTTGACGTTGAAGGATACGATGCGCATTCATGTTTCCCGAATGGATAATCAAGGCGCCAAGTGTATCAAAAGCACGGCTGAAAAAGGTGATTCCAATGGATGGCTGGCTGGGTGAGCGGGATATGCATTGTGGTTCTTGACAAACACAAAAATCCCTTAATAATAGTGGTGTGCGGCCTCACAAAGGGGCCTCACAAAGGGGCCTGAATATCAACCATTCAGGTTTGACGTTATTTACGGAAAGCCTGATCTTTCTTCAGGGAGTTTCATGATGAAACATATGAAAAAGATCGTTGGCGGCACCTCCGCCGTAATTCGACTGATGATGCTCACCCAGACTGCTGTAGCTGGATGCGGCTGTCAGGTCAGATGTTGGACGGAATGTATTGGGGATCATTGCATCCGTGTCTGTGGCATTCAGTGTCAATGTGATCTTCAATAAATAGATTGCCGCCAGGCGACACCCCTGGCGGCGACCTCTCGTCGCATTCCAACAGGGAAAACATGATGATAACCAATCGCTTGCTGTTGCTGACAGCCGTATTCATCAACCTGATTTTTGTTGCCGCTGCCCGGGCAGAAATTCACCAATACAGCATACAGAAAAAAAATCTGACCGAACTGGGCTTTCCTATCTCCTTTCCCCAGCTCTATTTTTTCAACGGCGAAAGAGACCTGTTCTATATCACTGGCGGAGGCAGGGGAGATGCCATAGGTGATCTCCAAACCTTCGCATCAGGGCTGGATAAAAAGAAAATTGCTCGAATGAGTCAACGTCCGCCGGTAGCAGACCACGCCTTGTGGAACGACAGATTCAAGGCCCTGAGCAAACAACTGCTTCCTGCCCGTCAGTCTCTGTTTTACGATCACGCAAGAGTAACCTTGGTCGGTTTGATTCTTGATCTACAGGATTACCCCCGGTGTACACCCTGCAAAGCGCTGATCAAGGAAATGCAGGCATTGGCGGAAAAAGAAGGGCTTTCACTGACACTGATTTCCCGGAAGCGCCAGTAGAAAATAGCGAGTGATTTGAAACTCAAGGCCTTTCTGCTCCTTTTTCTCGCACTTCCCCTGGGGCTGTGGGGAGGCTATCGGCTGCTTCATCCCTTCCCCATACTGATTGCTTCACGCGCGCACTTGGTCGATGTCAGCATAGAAAGCTTTCAGGAGGAGATCAGGGGGATCGGCGAGTTGATTCCACGCCATGAACATTGGGTGATCGCGGAGTCCGGCGGCATCATCCGCCAGACGCTTGCCCAGGCGGGAGACCAGGTAAACAAAGACAGCCCTTTGCTGCTGTTGGCCAATCCCACGCTGGAAAACAGCCACCAACAAGCTGTCTTCCAATGGCAACAAGCCAGAGCCGAGCGCCTGTCCACCCAGGCCGACCTTGACATACAGATCGAGGGACTGGA
Organism: Chromatiaceae bacterium; assembly: GCA_012962365.1. GTDB lineage: Bacteria > Pseudomonadota > Gammaproteobacteria > Chromatiales > Chromatiaceae > Thiolapillus. The sequence goes on from DTXR01000702.1 coordinate 4,754, forward strand.
ATCGGAACTGGCCATGGCTCGTCTGGAATACGAGGTCCGCCAACAACTGCGGCAGAAACAAGCCGTATCCGAGCTGGAAACGCGTAAGCATGCGCTGGAAGTGGAGATATTGCAACGCCGGCTGGATAGAACACGCCAAGCCGCCAAGGCAAAGAATGAAGCAGCCGAGATTCGTGTGGAACAACGACGCCAAGCCATGGAAGCTGCCAAACGAAAGGTGGAAGCTTTGACCCTGCGCGCAGGCGCAGCCGGGCTGTTGCTGAAGATGGAGCAGTCCTGGAAACCCGGCATGACAGTCAAGGAAGGTCAAACCATCGCCCAGATTGCCACTGATGAACAGTTGCTGGCTGAAATACGGATTCCAGTCATCGCCGCCCGGGAATTATCGCCTGAAATCCCGGTAGAAATCGACAGTCGTCAACATCGAGTCACAGGTAGAATTCGTCACGTGCTGCCCGCAGTGGAAAATGACGAAAGAGTGGTGGAAGTCGAACTGCCAGCGGCGCTCCCGCCCTCTTTCCGGCCCAACCAGCCGGTAAGCGCCAGCATTCTCCAGGGAACCGAAAAAGTGCTCACTATGCCCGATCATCCGGCACTGTCGTCCAACGACCAGCCGCTGCTGTTCCGCCTGACGCCCGACGGCTGGCTGGAGGCTGTAAAAGTCCGCCTGGGGCGCCGCAGCCAGGGGCGGGTAGAAATACTCTCCGGGCTGAAACAGGGCGACAAGGTGCTGCCAGACCCTCCTGAAAAATGGCGTCATGAAAAGCGCATCAAATTGCAGAACCGCTGATATGCCCTACATCGAATGCCGAGACTTGTACAAGAATTACCCTGGCCAGAAAGCACTGGACGGGGCGTCAATGACCTTGGAAAAAGGCGAATTCGTCGCCTTGCAAGGCATATCCGGCAGTGGTAAATCCACCTTGCTGGCCTTGATCGGTCTACTGGACTTACCCAGCAGCGGCGACATTTTTATCGACGGCCAGCCCACTGCGGGCGCAGGGTTCACCGCCCGCTGCCACTTGCGCAACCAACATTTTGGTTTCGTCTTCCAACAGTTTCATCTCATTGGCGATTTCACCGTATTGGAGAATGTGCAACTGCCCCTGCGTTACAGCGGGCTGTCCAGACGCCATTGGCGCGCCCGAGCCATGGAAATTCTGGACAAAGTGGGTCTGGCAAACCGCCATCACAATCTACCTGGCGAACTATCTGGAGGTGAACAACAAAGGGTGGCCATTGCCCGGGCATTGGTGAGCCGTCCCGGCCTCCTGCTGGCGGATGAACCTACGGGCAACCTGGACAGTAAAACAGGAGAACATATCATGGCCCTGTTTCAAACCCTGCATCAGGAAGGCATGGGACTGCTCATGGCAACCCACAACCCGGCCTACGCCGGTCGTGCCCAACGTTGCCTGCATTTGCAGGACGGCCGCTTCTCCGATACGCCGGGATGAACAGGCTGCGCCGGTTCCTGCGCCCATGGACGCGTCATCCCTGGCAGAGCCTGTTTCAATGGTTGTCGCTAACCATAGCCCTTGGACTGGCCGGTCTGCTTACCCAAGTGCTGATTTACGGACACTTGGCCTTACCGCCCGGTATCACGCCACTCATAGGCTACTACAGCCTGGGCGGCAGTAATACCAGGGGCGACCTAACCCCCTTATCTCTGCTTCAGGTACAAACGCTGATACGTGAACAGAAAAACCTGCTGGGCCAATACAGCCTGTATGCTGAAATGGATATCGATCTGCACATTGGCCAAGTTCCCAAACGCAATTACAAAATTGCACTGCTAAATAATGATTTCTATGGGTTGCTGGGGCTGAAACCCGCTGTGGGACGCCTGTTCAGCCCGAACCCTGGCCAGGCCGCTCAGGAAACCATGATCAGCTACCCACTCTGGGAGTCTCTGGGCCGGCCACCACTTCGGGACTTACGCATCCGACTGGATAACCGGCGGGAATGGACGGTGGCAGGCGTGCTTCCCCAGGGGTTCTCGGGGTTTGGCGTACATGCTGTGGATTTGTGGCTACCGGATCATCTGCTGCCAGAAAAACTGTTGCAGCTTCTCCTTGACCCCGCGATCCCCGCTGAATTGCAGGAACTGACCCTGCGTTTCGCTCGGCGCCTACCTTATTTTCACATTCTCGGCATACAGGAAGACACAGAAAAACGCAGCCAACTCGAACAGCGTCTGAAAACTCTGGATCTGAGTATGCCGCCGTTGACCACAGATCAAGGACCAGTTATTACCAGCGGCATTGTCGAGGCCCACGGCGCTACAACGGCTCCCGGCCTGAATCTGGCGCCACAACTCTGGGATAAAACCCGTCGTTATACCCGTCTGCTGCAAATCATCGCCATCAACCTGATGATCCTGACACTGGTGTCCCTGGTATTGTTTCTGCTGGAACAACTGCCGGAACGCATGAACGAGTTCCGCCTGCGTTACATCTATGGCGCAGGAACCGGCGCACTGGTCTGGCAGATCTTCAAGGAAAATCTCGGATTTGTGATCTCCACGCTGCCTCTGGCCTGGCTTATCGGCTGGCTGTTGTTTTATCCACTGGCCGAAACGCCTCCTTTCGGTCATTTCATTCCTGA
>DTXR01000703.1 GCA_012962365.1 Chromatiaceae bacterium
ACTGGCCCAACAAGATGCGCACCTCTACTTCTCAGGAAGAAGGCTGCGAGCGCATGTGGGAAGTGCTGACCAAGGAATTCATCGACAATGGCAGTGGCCATGTCAAGGCAGTGCGTTGCGTGAAAGTGCAGTGGGACAAGGATGATGCCGGCAACTGGCAGATGTCCGAGGTGGAAGGCAGCGAGTTCGAGCTCAAGGCCGATCTGGTGACCCTGGCCATGGGTTTCGTGCACCCTGTACACAAGGGCATGATCGAACAGGCCGGGGTGGAGCTGGATTCCCGTGGCAACGTCAAGGGCAGCACCGAGGGCGGGAAGTCCTACGCCACGTCGGTGGACGGCGTGTTCGCCGCCGGCGACATGCGCCGTGGCCAGTCCCTGGTGGTCTGGGCCATACGAGAAGGCCGCCAGTGCGCCAACTCGGTGGATGAATATCTCATGGGGCATTCCAAACTGCCACGGTAGGAAAAGCAGAGGAAAAGGGTGGCGCTTGAAAATCATTGGTACGTCGCCTGCCCTGGCCGTAAACTCAAGAATCAGCCTCTTGCCCTGGAGATATTCGGCAAGGTGCTGGTTTTTTTGCGACCACTGCCAGCTATGGAAGATGCAGCAAAGCGCGTAGCTCCCGTAGCCGTGAGGCCACACTGCTTTCTTGCGTCAGAGACAATTTGCCGAGGAGCGGGAACATGAAGAATATACTTGCCAGGCTGCCGTTGCAGCTGTTCAAGAAAAGAACCCAGGAGACTGAATCATGAAACGCAGAGACTTTCTTGTTGCCACCGCAGCATCAGGCGCCATGCTGGGCATGCCCGGCCTGTTGCACGCTGTAGGAACAGGGCTCTCCAGCCATGTGCCTGATAACCCCTTCCTGAGCTGGTTCAATGTGGACGAAGCCGTTATGCGCAGGGTCATGAGCGAATTGTCGGCGCACGGTGCCGATACGGCAGATTTGTACTTCGAGCACAATCAGGGTAATTCCATTGCCATGGAGGATGGCATTGTCAGTTCCGCCCGATCCTGGATCGACCAGGGCGTGGGGCTGCGGGTGGTGGTTGGTGACCAGACCGGCTATGCCTACACCGAGGATCTTTCCGTGGAAGCCATGCTCAAGGCTGCGCGCACCGCTGCAGCCATCGCGAAGGGCAGCAAGGCCGTACCGCCGCAGCATTTCAATGCCAGCCGGGCCGGTGACATGTATCGCATTGCAATGCCCTGGTCGGATGTGAAGATCGACGACAAGCTGGCCCGGGTGCGCAAGCTGGAAAGCCTGGCGCGCCATCAGGACGCCGCAGTAAAGAAAGTCACCATCAACTGGTCGGACTATGACCAGAAGGTAGTCATCGCTACCCTGGACGGTCGTGTAGTGGCCGACTATCGCCCCATGACCCGTTTGTGGTGCACGGTGACAGCGGAAAAGAAGGGCGTTCAACAGTCGACTTCTGCCAACTTGTCCGGACGTTACGGCATGGATCATTACACGGATGACCGGTTGCAGGCGCTGGCGAAGAAAGCTGTGGACAATACTCTGGTGCTGTTCGATGCCCGCCGTCCGGAGGCAGGGGAAATGCCGGTGCTTCTGGCGGCAGGCGCCAGTGGCATCCTGCTCCACGAAGCCATCGGCCATGGCATGGAGGCGGATTTCAATCGCAAGGGTACCAGCATCTATTCCGACATGCTGAACAAGAAGGTGGCCAACCCCCATGTGACCATCGTCGATCAGGGAACCCTGGCTTATGAGCGCGGCGCCCTCAACTACGATGATGAAGGCAATCCCGCCCAACGCAACCTGCTGGTGGAAAACGGTGTCCTGCGCGGTTATCTCCATGACAGCATTTCTGCGCGTCACTACAAAGTGCCGCCGGGCGGTTCCGGGCGGCGTGAATCCTACCGGCATGCGCCCATGCCACGCATGACCTGTACACTAATGGAAAATGGTCCGCACAGCCGGGATGAAATGATCGCCTCCATGAAAAAGGGCATCGTGGCGGAAACCTATACCAATGGCCAGGTTTCCATCGGTGCAGGAGATTTCACCTTCTACATCAAGAACGGCTGGCTGGTGGAAAACGGCAAGATCACTGCTCCCATCAAGGACTGCAACATCATCGGCAACGGGCCCCAGGTTCTGAGAGATATCACCATGGTGGGCAACGACAGCCGCATGGATACCGGCGGCTGGACCTGCGGCAAGAATGGTCAGAGCGTGCCCGTCTCCCTGGGCATGCCTTCGGTGCTGGTTTCCAAAATGACCGTGGGAGGTGAACATGCCGGATAAGATGCGCATCGCTGCAGAACAGGCATTGGATCTTGCACGCAAGGCAGGAGTACAGGATGTCTGGGTGAAGGTGGATCGTTCCCGGGATGTGACCCACGAGTATCGGGATGGCAAGCTGGAGAAGGTAAAGGATGCCACTTCCCGCTCCCTGTCCATCGATCTGTACGTGGACGGGCGCTATGCCAGTCATTCCACCACGGATTTGCGTGAACAAACCCTGAGTGGCTTCATCACCAACGCCGTTGTCCTCACCCGCGCCCTGCAGGCCGATCCCTGGCGTAAGATAACGCCGCCCGAGCTGTTCAGGGGACGTACAGACAAGGATTTGCAGATCATGGATCCGGCCATCCGCGACCTGGATTCTGCCCGGCGCCTGGCCTGGTGCGAGGAACTGGATGAACGGGTGCGGGGTGACAAACGCCTCATATCCGCGAGCTGCGGCCTCTATGATGGAAACAGCCGCACCCTGAGCCTGAGCAGCAACGGCTTCGAGGGTGAGCAGACCGGCACGTCCATCTGGATGGGAGCGGATCTCACTTATCGTGATCAGGGCGACAGGCGGGCATCCGGTAGTTTCTATCCCGGCGCCCGCCAGCTGGCGGACATGCCTTCTGCCAAGGATATCGCCCGGGAGTGCCTGGAGCGGGTGCGTCAACGTCTGGGTGTTGTCAAGGGCCCTAGCCTAAAGGGCCGCATGGTCGTCGATGCCAGAGCCGCCGGGCGTCTGATTTCCTCCCTGGTGAAACCGGCTACGGCCCGTGCCTTCCAGCAGCAGCGGTCTTTCTGGTCAGGAGAAATTGGCGAGAAGCTGTTCAGCGAGAAGCTGTCTCTGGTTGATGATCCCCTGTTGTTGCGCGGGCTGGGTTCGCGCCTGTACGATGGTGAAGGTATTGCAGCGCGGCCCATCACCCTGGTGGATCGGGGGGTGGTGAAGAATATCTATGTCGACACCTATTACGGGCGCAAGCTGAAGATGGCGCCGACTACGGCGGGCAGTTCCAACCTGCTGGTAAAGCCCGGGAAGCAGTCCTTGAAAAATCTGCTGCAAGCTGCCGAGGAAGGGGTGTATGTCACTTCCTGGCTGGGGGGCAATGCCGACAACACCACCGGGGAGTTCTCCCTGGGCCTGCGCGGTCACATGATTCGCAAGGGCCGGATCGCCGAGCCGGTGGGTGAGATGAATGTGACGGGTAACCTGCAGGAATTGTTCACCAACCTGGTGTCGGTGGGCAATGACCCCTGGCGCTACTCGAATCTGCGTTCGCCATCCATGCTGTTCGACGGCGTGAGTTTCAGCGGCGCCTGAGGGCGGTATCAATGCTCACAGCGATGCCAACCTGACGAATGCGCCGGTGAACAAGGTCTGAATTTGTTACGGCCTGCACAGTCGAGGACGCCCATTGCCGCTACGCTTGTACGCATCTTAATGTTGTTGTATTCGGGAGTGCGCACTCATGAGCCCAAGACTTTTGCTTATCGCGGTCATCGCGCCGCTGGCCGTTGCCGCCAATGGCGACTATGCCCAGCAGGTTGTGGAACTGGTCAATCAGGAACGCTGGTACGATGGTGGTCTTTCACCACTGAAAAGAAACGATCTGCTGGATCAGTCGGCGCATTCCCACAGCACCAACATGGCCGAGCGCAATTTCTTCAGTCATTGTGACTTGGATACCAAGACCAGCCCTTTCGACCGGATGCGGGCGGCTGGTTACAATTATCGGGCAGCAGGCGAAAACATCGCCGCCGGCTATGGCACGCCGGCTGATGTCATGAATGGCTGGATGAACAGTTCCGGGCACAGGAGCAATATACTTTCCGGCAGCTACCGGGAAATCGGCGTCGGATACGTTTTTCAGTCAGCGGATCAAAAGAATATCCGTGGGGATACTAACGGCGACTGTGCTGCGGACTATGCAGACAGGGGACCCTACTATAAATACTGGACCCAGAACTTCGGCAGCTCCGGCGCTTACCCGCTGGTTATTGACCGGGAAAACGATGAAACCGCCAGCCCGGATGTGGATTTGTATGTGTACGGGCAAGGCTTTGCCGCGCAAATGCGGTTTAGAAATGAGGATGGCGCCTGGTCAATGTGGGAGCCGTATTCTCCAGATATGTTCTGGACATTGAGTCCTGGCGCGGGGGTCAAGACAGTAAGCGCCCAGATCCGCAATGGTTCCGACGTGCGCACGGCGACAGACAGCATTTTGCTGGTACAGGGGTGTTCTGCCATGAATGACGACCATCACCTCCATGTGCAGGCAACGACGGTCAGCGTTGATCGTACGTTCAGCGCGTGCAACACTCTGCTTGCTGGTGCTGGCGGTTTCAGAGTAGAGGCGAAAGTGACTTTCCATGCGCCGCGTATCCTGCTGCGCCCCGGATTTTCTGTGGCGGCCAATGGTGTGTTCAGTGCCGTGAGCGGCGTCCCGAAATAATTCCGCTTCAATCTCCGGCGTACTCGAAAGAATCGTAGTACATTTGGTCATCCGGAACACCGGCGGCTCGGAAGGTATCTCTTGCGGCCTTGATCATGGGGGGCGGGCCTGCCATGTAGATATCGTAGTCGGCCAGGTTGTCGTGGTCTTCGAGTACGGCTTCATGCACCCAGCCCTTGCGGCCGTTCCAGTCCTGCTCAGGTTCTGACAACACCGGCACGAAACGGAAATCATCCTGTTCCTTTGCCCATTGGCTGGGCAGATCCGGCAGATAGAGATCCGGTTGCGCCCGTACGCCCCAGTACAGCTCCATGGGGTGGTTGATGTCTGCGTGAAAGGCATGTTCAATCTGGGATTTGATCGGGGCGAAACCTGTACCCCCGGCGATGAACAGCATGGGACGGTCTGATTCTTCATTGAGCGTGAAGGCGCCCAAAGGTGCTTCGATGCGCAATATGGTCTTTTCCTTCATCTGGGTAAAGGCCCAGTCGGTGAACGCGCCGCCGTCCACATGGCGGATATGCAGTTCGATGAAACCATCATCGTGGGGGGCGCTGGCGATGGAAAAAGCCCGCCTGCGTCCGTCTTCCAGGATAAAATCCAGGTACTGGCCAGCCATGAACTGCAGGCGCTGCTCATCCGGTAGCTTGAGATAGATGCGCACCACGTCATCAGCAAGATGGTCGATTTTAGCGACTTTTACCGGCATGATGCGCGGTTCAATCTCTTTGGGTGTTTCGATTTCCTTGACCTTGAGTTCCACATCTGAGGCGGGTACCGCTTGGCAGGGCAGACAGGCGTCGTCTGAGGCATCAAGGAGCTTGTCCGGTTCTCCCTCGGGATACTCGATCTCGCCGGAAAGCAGCGTGGCGATACAGGAGCCACAAAAACCGTTGCGGCAGCCATAGGGCAGGCCGATGTCCTGACGAATGGCGGCATCCAGAATGGTTTCGTCGGCTTCCACCTGGAATTGGTGGCCGCTGGGGGAGAGTGTGATGGTAAAGCTCATAGGTGTTTTTCTTCGCTTCCTTTAGACTAGGGGCTGATTGTCGCTGATTTGCCGCTGTATGAAAACCGTTGGATCAATGGGGAACCAAAAAATACTAATAGCCGGTTGTGGTTATGTCGGGCGGCGCCTGGCTCAGGCGCTTGCCGATGAGCCGGTACATGGCCTGGTGCGTAGTAACGATAGCTGTGCGGAGCTGTCCGCGCTGGGCATCACGCCCGTTCAGTGCGATCTGGGCAAACCGGTGAACGTTTCCCTGCCCACATCTGACGCCGATCTCTACTATCTACTGCCCCCACCAAAGACAGGCCAGGCTGATAGTTTTCTGGCAAATTTTCTTCAGGCTCTTGAACGCAGCGGCCAACCCCGGCGGATCCTGTATCTCGGCACCACCGGGGTTTACGGTGACTGCAGGGGGGGATGGGTAGATGAATCTGCCCCCGTGAACCCGAAAGTGGATCGCGCACTGCGCCGCCTGGATGCCGAACGGCAGCTGCGGCAATGGGCGCAGAGTCATGAGACGGAACTGGTGCTCCTGCGCGTGGCCGGCATCTATGGGCGGGGTAAGCTGCCCTTGCAGCGCCTGCGGTCGGGCAAGCCCATGGTGGCGGAAAAATATGCGCCCTGGACCAATCGCATTCATGTGGATGACCTGGTGCAGGTGCTGCGGGCAGCCATGAGGCGTGGCGGGCATGGCGAAATCTACAATGTTACCGATGGTCAGCCGGGGAACATGGCGGACTATTTCAACAAGGTGGCAGATGCTGCCGGTCTGCCCCGTCCGCCCGTGATTGACCCGGAAGCCGGTGAACAGGCGCTGTCAGCCGGTCTGCGTTCCTATCTGGCGGAGTCCCGCCGTATCGACAACCGCAAGATGCTGCGGGAGTTGCAGGTGACACTGCGTTATCCCACCCTGGCGCAGGGTTTACAGGCCTGTTTTTCTCCACGGTGAAGCCACCTCAGGTGGTATCATTGCCCCAATCCTTTTGTGAATAACACTGTTTTATGGAAATTGAAGAATTGCGCGACCTGGTCGTGAATGTGCTGGCTGATATGAAAGCGACAGATGTTGCCGTGCTCGATGTCCGGGACAAGACCAGTATTTCGGACTATTTCGTGATTGCTTCGGGTACCTCGGATCGTCATGTGAAATCTTCGGCGGAAGCAGTGGCCTTCCAGGCCAAGCTGGCCGGTGAGCCGCCTTTGGGTGTGGAAGGACTGACCGAGGGAGAATGGGCGCTGGTGGATCTTAATGGCGTGGTGGTGCATGTGATGCAGGCCAAGGTGCGGGATTTCTATCAGCTGGAAAAACTCTGGGCGGTGGATGCCGAAGCGGCGGAAAAGCTTACCAGGGAGCGGGGTAAATAATACTGCCCGTCATACCCTCGAAGGTGCAAATCCAGACTGCGGTGTGCCGAATAGTTCAGCGGTTTCTTGCACTGGATGCTGGCCTTCGCCAGAATGACGCTTGGGTATCCAGATCCGGGCTCCCACCTGTTG
>DTXR01000704.1 GCA_012962365.1 Chromatiaceae bacterium
GCGCCTTGCAGATGCCACCCCCGGTTTCCAGGGCATGACCCTGCCCTTCTGCGGAATAGTCTATCTGCAATGCCCATCGCCTGCCGTTCCCCAGAGCAGCTTCTATCTGTTCACCCAGATGCGCATGATTGATCACCACCCGTTTGAATCCGGCACCTGCCAGCTTCTCCAGATGCCATTCGATCAGGGGCTTGCCGCCCACGTTCAGCAAAGGCTTGGGGGTGTGATCCGTCAGGGGTCGCATGCGCTCGCCGCGTCCGGCGGCGAGAATCATGGCTGTGTGAAGAGTTGGCACCGGGCTGATGCCCGAGTTACTTCTTCTTCATGGAGGTGAAGAACTCTTCGTTGGTCTTGGTGGACTTGAGTTTGTCATAGAGGAACTCCATGGCCGCCAATTCATCCATTGGATGCAGGATCTTGCGCAGAATCCAGATTTTCTGCAGTTCGGCGGCCGGGATGAGCAGTTCCTCGCGCCGGGTGCCGGAACGGTTGATGTTAATGGCCGGGAAGATGCGCTTCTCGGCGATGCGTCTATCCAGATGCACTTCCATGTTGCCCGTGCCTTTGAACTCCTCGTAGATGACATCGTCCATACGCGAGCCGGTTTCCACCAGCGCGGTAGCGAGAATGGTCAGAGAGCCGCCCTCTTCCACGTTACGCGCCGCGCCGAAGAAACGCTTGGGCTTCTGCAGGGCGTTGGCATCCACACCGCCGGTGAGCACTTTGCCGGAGGAAGGAATCACCGTGTTGTAGGCGCGTGCCAGGCGGGTGATGGAGTCGAGCAGGATCACCACGTCGCGGTTGTGTTCGACCAGGCGTTTGGCCTTGGCAATGACCATCTCGGCTACCTGCACGTGGCGGGCAGCAGGCTCATCGAAGGTCGAAGAGATGACCTCGGCGCGGGAAACGGAGCGCGCCATCTCCGTTACTTCTTCCGGACGCTCGTCGATGAGCAGCACCATCAGATAGACCTCGGGATGGTTGTTGGCGATGGACTGGGCGATGTTCTGCATCATCATCGTTTTGCCTGCCTTGGGGGGTGAGACGATGAGGCCGCGCTGTCCCTTGCCTACCGGCGCGACCAGCTCGATGGTGCGGGCGGTGATGTCCTCGGTGCTGCCGTTACCCATTTCAAGGTGCAAGGATTGGTTGGGAAACAGGGGGGTGAAATTTTCGAACAGGATCTTGTTCTTGGCCGATTCCGGCTTGTCATAGTTGATTTCGTCGATCTTCAGCAGGGCGAAATAGCGTTCGTTGTCCTTGGGTGGGCGAATGGTGCCGGTGATGGTGTCGCCGGTGCGCAGGGCAAAGCGCCGGATCTGGCTGGGGGAGACATAGATGTCATCCGGGCCGGCGAGATAAGAGGAGTCTGCGGATCGCAGGAAGCCGAATCCGTCCTGCAGGATTTCCAGCACGCCACCGCCGTATATGTCTTCACCTTTCTTGGCGTGTGCCTTGAGGATGGAGAAGATGAGATCCTGTTTGCGGGAACGGCCGGTTCCCTGGATTTTCATGGACTGGGCGAGTTCTGAAAGTGCCGGAACGGGCATTTGCTTGAGATCGTTGAGATTCATGGGTATTTGATGTGTTATGAGAAATAAGAGGTAAATGGTTCCCGAACGATGAAGGGGTCAGGGAGTTGGGTTGGTGCAATCAGGTAATGACCGGGATCACTGGTAGGTGGAACGCCCCGGTACAACGCCAAGGCATGCCACGGAACTCAGATATTGCTGTCGATGAAGGCAGTAAGCTGGGATTTGGATACGGCGCCCACTTTGGTCGCCTCCACTTCACCATTCTTGAACAGCATCAGGGTTGGGATGCCGCGGATACCATAGACAGGCGGGGTGTCCGGATTGTCATCGATGTTCAGCTTGGCAATCTTCAGTTTGCCATCATACTCGCCTGCGATTTCATCCAGTACGGGTGCAATCATCTTGCAAGGGCCACACCATTCTGCCCAGTAATCAACCAGCACGGGTACGTCGGCCTTAAGCACTTCCTGCTCGAAAGTGTCGTCCGCCAATTGAACGATTTTGTCACTCACTGACTGTTTCTCCAAAATCGAAATAAGGTATGTGCATCGTCTGAAACAACGGTGCCTGAAAATGGAATCAATAGTTTGTTTTCTAAAAAACTTTATTGGATGCGGGCAGTTTCCAGGTTAAAACGCCTAAAGAATCTGGCTTGAAACTGACCTGTGCGCAGATTTTGCCCTGATACGCACATGTTTTTCAAGTTTTTATTGCATATTGATGCATCTGTTTCAACAGAAAGCCTTGGTTTGCGGTATCCTTCGCGTCTTATGAATGAAGAAAAACACCTAACAGACGTCCGTTTCGACAGTTTTGACTTGTCCGACAAAATTCTCGCCGGGGTAAAGGATGCCGGCTTCGAGTACTGTACGCCCATACAGGCCGCGACACTGCCGCCTGCACTGGCCGGGCAGGATGTAGCAGGTCAGGCGCAAACCGGAACGGGAAAGACAGCAGCCTTTTTGCTGGCGGCACTCAATCACATGGAGAAGCATCCGCCTTCCGAAAAACGCCGGGCCAATCAACCGCTGGCGCTCATGGTGGCACCCACCCGTGAACTTGCCATCCAGATAGAAAAGGATGCCCGGGTTCTGGCGGGCCACACCGGCTACAAGGTCGAAGTGGTCTATGGCGGCACGGGGTATGAATCCCAGCGCAAGGCCGTTCGGGAAGGCGTGGACATTCTCATCGGCACGCCGGGGCGGCTCATCGACTATTTCAAGCAGAAGGTCTATGACCTGAGAGAAACCCAGGTTGTGGTGCTGGATGAAGCGGATCGTATGTTCGACCTGGGCTTCATCAAGGATATCCGCTTTCTGCTGCGTCGTTGCCCTCCGCCAAACAGGCGCCTGGGCATGTTGTTCTCCGCAACCTTGTCCTTCCGGGTCAAGGAGCTGGCCTACGAGCATATGAACAACCCCAAGACCATCGAGATCGAACCGGACAAGGTGACGGCGGATCGTATCGAGGAACAGGGTTTCATGACCGCCAACGACGAGAAGATTCCTCTGCTCATCGGGCTGCTGCGCCAGTGGGAAGGCGCCCGCACCATCGTGTTCGTCAACACCAAGCGCGCTGCGGATCAGGTCTGGGGTTTTCTGCAGGGTAATGGTATCGAGACAGCCGTGCTGTCCGGTGATGTGCCGCAGAAGAAACGCATGAGCCTGCTGAAGAAATTTACCGAAGGTGGACTGGATGTGCTGGTGGCTACGGATGTTGCCGCTCGTGGGCTGCATATCCCCGATGTGACCCATGTGGTCAACTACGATTTACCGGAGGACGCGGAAGACTATGTGCATCGCATCGGGCGAACCGGCCGTGCCGGCGCCGCTGGCCAGGCGGTGAGTTTTGCCTGTGAAACCCATGCGTTTTCATTGCCTGATGTAGAAGCCTATATTGGCCATAGCATACCCATGACATCCGTGCCGCAGGACTTGCTGGCAGAAGTCGATCCCTCCAGCCGTATCCGCACGCCCAGAAAGCCACGGCAGCATAACGGCCGACGGGGCAACAACCGGGGGAGAAACAGTAACACGAGGGCGCAGGGTTCAAGGAAGCGTAGACAGGGATAGAAACCGGGGAGGCTCCGGGGAAAAAGGAGAGAGAGCAATTGAGTAGGAATCGAGAATCAAAATGGCGGTTACCCACGCTCGCGTCCTATCAGGGACAGTATTTCTACATGGCGCTTGTCTTGATCATGGTGTTGGTCGCCTTTGCCTGGGTGGGGCTGCAGTATGTCAAGACCACCTCCGGCGAACAGATTTTGCGAATAAACATGCGTGCGGAAATAGAGGAGGAAGTCGACGCCCTGCTGCAGGAGCTGCGTGACATACAGGGGGTTCTGGGCAACCATCTTATCGAGCCGGGCAAGCGATCCGGTAGTGATATTCGTCATCGGTTGCAGGATATCGAAAATAAATTTGCGGCTGTTTCTGTAAAGCTCGGTGAACTAAATGGCGGTGGCGATCAGCAACTGCAGGCCTTCATTCCTGTGGCAAAGCTCTCTGACTTCAAGAACGAGATTACTTCCTTCCTGCATATTTCCGGCAACAGCATTTTGCGTTTTCCCGGTATCTACATCATACAGACCGACATGCGGCCAAAATCCCGGGTGATACTTGAGGCCCTGGATGGCATCGGTGGTGAAATGGTACAGCGTAAGAACGGGAGTGATTTCACACACCTGATTTATCAGGCGCGCCATACCTGGCAGCAATTGCAATCAGAAGTGAACCTGCTGGTGGCCAACCGGTTCAGCGTGTTTTCCGACAATCCGGAAATGGGGATAGACGATGGCGTAAGGAACATCGACGATTACCTGAA
>DTXR01000705.1 GCA_012962365.1 Chromatiaceae bacterium
CAGATGAGCTGACTGGATTGCTCAGGCTGTCCCTCTATCCTGCCCGTTCGATAACCGGGCCGGTGACAGGCTGCGCAGCCAGCCTGATGGAACAGCCGCTTGCCCTCCAGCACGGCCTCATCCGTCATGTTCCTGCGCTTCGGCACCGCCAGATTGCGCACATAGAAGGCCAGCAGATCCGTCACCTTGCTGCTCGCCTCCAGTCCTTCATGCTTTTCATCGATGCCATGTATTGCACTGCGGCAGGCCGCTTGCTGTTCGGTGCAATCCCCCCAGGGCTGGGGATAAAGGGGCGTGGAAATGCCGATATCGTTGGAAAAGGCGGCCTGGCTCTGGGCATTCACCGTGGGCTTGGCGGCCTTGTGCCCGAAGCGGCCAATGACCCGCTTGCCTGCTTCCGCACTCCAGATCCTGTTGGCCTTGCCGGAGATGCCATCTTTATTCGCATCGCTGGGGTCTGCGTAAGCCAGGATTGCATCTTCCGGTACTGCCTCCAGCAAACCCAGGCCAATCAATTGGGGCGCGATGCGGGGCGACAGTAGAGCCTGGGGATGCAGCGGACCATAGGCCAGTGCTTCCACACTATAAACCGGCTTGCGCAAGATTGCTGTTTCTCCGTCCGCGAGAGCCACTTCGATCATCGAGTAGCTTACCTTCATCCTGCCTTCAGCCTTTATGCCGGGAACGGCAAGAGTCTGAAGCTGATTGCCGTAAACCGGTTCCGCGATGACGGCGGCCAGCCCCTTTTCAAGCAGTTCCTCCTGCTCTTTGTTTTGCGGGGGCACCGAAAGGTGCAGCATGAGCGAGATGGAACCGGCATCCGGGTTGTCTTTCCGGTGTGGACGGCCTCTTCCCCTGCCGGGGTGGCAGGTCGCACAGGAACGCGCATTGTAGAGCGGCCCCAGGCCATCCGATGCCGTGGTGGCCGTGTGCCCCGACACCCATAACTTACGAAAAAAACCGTTGCCCACCTTGAAATCCAGCCCCTTGTCCTTGGGCATATTCGCAGAAGGATGGGAAAAGCTCCGTCTGTCGGGTTTGTGCCGGGAGGTTGCCGCCCCGCCAGGAAAGGCTTCACTCTCCTCTGGGTGAGAAAAGTCATCTGCCTGAGCGGTCATCATCGCGCCGCATAAACACATCAGGGGGCAAAGAGCCGTGAGCTTGTTCATCGCATGAAGTTCACTGCAGAGAAGGTAAGGCTGTTGTGGCATGGATTCAGGGAATGTTGATCGCGGGAGCCAGACCGAACAGGCCGGGCTCCCCGATTTTATGCCGCTACGCGCCCACCTTTTCAGGAGCATCCAGGCTGTCGGAGCCTTCGAATTGTATGGCCTGCAAGCCCAGTGCGGAAGCGGCCGTTTCCAGGGAGCGGGTCTGGTCAACCAGAGCGTTGATCGCAGCCATAACCTTTGCGTTTCCGGCACTGTTGCCCTCAGCTATGAGCTGATCATAGGCTTCACCTCCCGCCGCGCTGCTGACCAGCACATCCATCTTGCTCATGGTAATGTTCAGCTTGCGCTTTATCTCCTGATCGAGCGCCGGATTCTTTTCCGCCACCAGGTCAGAAAGACTCGCACCACTGACTCGCGTGCCATCGATACGCGTGTAGCTGCCGAGATAGACATTCTGTACGCTCTTGGCGTCGTAGTAATGGGAGAAGTGGGTATTGTCACTGAAGCAATCATGCTCTTCTTCCGGATCATGCAGCATGAGTCCCAGGCGCATGCGCTCACCGGCCAGTTCACCGTAAGAGAGACTGCCCATACCCGTCACCATGGCGCCCAGCCCTGCTTTCGGATCACCTTTCAGCAGGCTTTTGCGCGCTGCGCCGTTTTCCGCCCATTGCGCGGTCATCCAGGCCAGATCATCGATGAGCAAATCGGTGACGACTTTCAGGTACTGGCCGCGCCGATCGCAGTTACCATTGGTGCAGTTCCGAGGATCGAAATCGCTGGCTTTGCGATTGCCGGCACCGGCTTTGGTACCGTTGAGATCCTGCCCCCAGAGCAGAAATTCAATCGCGTGATAACCCGTTGCCACATTGGCTTCGATCTCATCCGCTTCCTGCAGGGTATTTTGCAGCAGCTCCTTGGTGATCTTGCTGGTATCAATCACTTTGTCACCAACCTGAAGCTTCCTGCTGGCGATGACGTTCGCGGTATAGAGCGGGTTTTCATCCGACTCTTTTCCATAACTGCTGCTATCTACATAATCGATCAGCCCTTCATCCAGCGGCCAGGCATTCACCTTGCCTTCCCAGTCATCCACGATGGCATTACCAAAACGGTAGGCCTCGGTCTGCTGATAAGGTACCCGGGCATTGACCCAGGCCGCTCTTGCTGCCCGTAGATTCGTTTCCGTTGGTTGGGCAATCAGCTGGTCTATACTGCCCTTCAGCTTCTTCGCCAGTATCAACGAATCCTCGTAAGCGGCATGGGCAATATCCGCATAGGTCGTCAACACCGCCTTTTCCGATACGGCTCCGGCCATGAGCTGGCCGGAGATCATACTTGCGCCAAGCGCAAAGATTAGAGTGATTTGCTTAAACATGTTTTATGTCTCCCTCTAAATTCCAAATTCGACTGCAAGCTGCATGGTCAAGGTATCTGCATGCTTGTCAGTGCCAGTAATTCCCGCGCCATCCGCATCGATTGACGATCGGTATCATGAGCGTATTCAAATGCCAGCGTGGTGTTCTCATAGACCCCTATGGAAAGCGCGGCAATAACGCGGCGCTCAGGCAGCCCCAGGCCCAGCGCCTCTGCAATGCCCTGATAGCCAATAGCAAGGGTGGATTCCATGCCGCCGATGCTGAAGTTGCAGCCCGCTTCGATGTTCCATGCACTGGGTTC
>DTXR01000706.1 GCA_012962365.1 Chromatiaceae bacterium
GGTGCCTTCTTCGAGTTCAGGCACAAACTCTGTGCCCAATTTGGGTAACAGCATCATGGCGCCGGCGAGCATCAGCAAGGCGACGGACACCACCAGCCAGCGGGCCTTCATGGCAAATGCGAGGCTACGTTTGTAGAGCCATTCCAGGGGAATGAATACCGGGCTGTTGCGGTGCCGTACTGCCTTTCGAAAGGCGAATGTCGCCAGGGCGGGTATGACGACCAGTGCCACGATCAAAGATGTGATCATGGCCAGTACGATGGAAATCGCCATCGGCTGGAAAAGCTTTCCTTCCACCCCTTGCAGTACAAACAGGGGGGCAAAAACCACTATGATGATGATGACGGCGTAGAATACCGGTCGCCCCACTTCCCGGGAGGCTTCCTGAATGCGCAGGGCTATGCCATGGGGGTCATGGGCGATATAGAAGGGGTGCTTGTCGCCGGGCGCCAGCTCTTTGGCAAATGTCCGGCGATGCGCCTCATCCGGTCGGCTGAGATGCTTGAAGATGTTTTCCATCATGACTACCGAGCCGTCCACCATCATGCCGATGGCGATGGACAAACCACCCAGGGACATGAGGTTGGCGGACAGCCCCCAGTAACTCATGGCGGTCAGCGCCAGTCCTATGGATAGGGGGACGGAGATCAGGACCAGCAGGGTGGCACGGATATTGAGCAGAAACAGCAACAGCACCACCACGATAAGCACAAAGGCTTCGACCAGAGCGCGGCTGACAGTGTTCACCGCCTGTTCTACCAGGTCCGACTGGTCATAGAAGGGTTCGATGGTCACGCCTTCCGGCAAAGCCTGTTGTATGGCAGGCAAACGCTTCTTCACCTCATCGATGGTCGCCTTGGTGTTGGCTCCCAGACGCTTGAGTACGATCCCGACCACCACTTCACCCAGCGGTTCCGGCTGGCCGTTTTCATTGCGGCGAGTCATGGTGACCGCGCCCTGGCGGATTTCACCACCAAACGCCACGTTGGCGATGTCACTCACACGTACGACCACGCCATCGGCTTCTTTGAGCGGGATATTGCGGATGTCGTCCAGGCCGTTTTCCCCGCCGCTGACCCAGCCCACGCCACGGATTACCAGTTGTTCCGCTCCCCGGTCCAGATACCAGCCACCGGCGTTGCGGTTGTTGTCTTCAATGGCTCGGGCGATGTCATCGATGCGGATGCCATAGGACAGCTGTTTATGCGCGTCTACCTGCACCTGATACTGGCGTACCTGACCTCCAAACGAGAGCACTTCGGTAACGCCATCCACCGGCAGGAGCAACAACTTGGAAAGTTTAAACGATTGGATTATTCTAAACGAAAAAAAATTGTTAAATATTTGGAGAACATTGAACGTGTTAGAAA
>DTXR01000707.1 GCA_012962365.1 Chromatiaceae bacterium
CTTTCGACGATCTTCCGGTTGAGTTCGCCCATCATCAGTGCCTGCATCACTTGCCGGGCGTGAATGAAGCCCGCCACATGATCGATACTGCCCCGGTATACGAGAGCCTGGGTGTATGGCATCTGACGCAGATCCTCCAGCAGTTCATCCCAGTCTTCGTCCAGATCGATGCCGTCGATTTCCTGACGGGGGATCATGATGTCTTCCACTGTGGCCTTTTCCAGATCCAGGATGCCGAGGAGCATCTTGCGGTGCTTCTTGGGTAAGAGCGCGCCCGCTTCATTGACGATGGTGCGCAACTCTTCGCGCGTGACCGTGTCGTTGTTGTCACCCTCCGGATATACTTTCAGCAGGCGCAACAACGCGTTGGCGAAAAGATTGACCAGCCATACCAGGGGATAGGAGATTTTGAGCAGCGGGGTATAAACCCAGGCTGCAGGGAAAGCTAGCTTTTCCGGATGGAGGGCGGCGAGTGTTTTGGGTGCCACCTCGGAAAAGATCAGGATGATCAGCGTCAGCAACCCTGCTGCCAGGGGGATGGCGCCTTCGCCCCCGAGGCGGATCGCCAGAATGGTTGCCAGGGACGAGGCCAGGATGTTGACGAAGTTGTTGCCCAGCAGAATCAGGCCGATGAGGCGTTCCGGTCGCTTCAACAAATGTTCGGCAAGCTGAGCTGTCTTGTGCCCCTCATCGGCAAGATGCCGCAGGCGATAGCGGTTCAGGGTCATCAATGCGGTTTCGGACCCGGAGAAAAATGCGGAAAGTATGATGAGAACAAACAGGGCGGCAAACAGCCCGCCTATGGGAAGCTCGTCCAATGGTGGTTTACCTGCAATGAAGATAGAATCATTGTCTGTGGTCTGTTGACCAACTGTCAAGGGAGTCCCTGATTCAGTCAGAACCCAAGATGCAGGTTCATGACTTGATCAGAGGTTCTAAAGCAAAGGGAGAACAAATGAAAAATACTCTGTTGGGCGGTGTGCTTGCCGGTGTGGTGCTGTTTGTCTGGGGGGGTATTGCACATATGCTGCTCCCTGTTGGCAAGATGGGCATGCAGGAACTGCCGCATGCCACCAGCGTCACCTATGCATTGGATCTGGCACTGGACGATGTCGGGCTATACGTCTTTCCCTGGATGGACGAAGAAGCGAATATGTCCAAGAAGGCGCTTGCGGAATGGGAAGAGGCCTACCGTGACGGCCCGGTGGGATTCATTCTCTATCATCCCCATGGCGATGATCCCATGAACAGTCGTCTGTTCGTGATTCAGTTCGTTACGGATCTGGTGGCCGGATTGCTGGTGGCGGTGTTGCTGTCTTTCACCACGCTTGCTTTTACCGGGCGTTTGTTGTTCGTCACTGCCATCGGTGTGTTTTCATGGATGACGTCCAGCATTCCCTGGTGGAACTGGTACGGTTTTCCAGCGGATTTTGTTATGGGCGCAGGGATCTATATGGTTGTCGGGTGGTTTCTTGCCGGGCTGGTGCTGGCGCCCTTGGGGGGAAGGCCAAAACAGCATTAGTTGGACTTCACGTTGCAAACAGTCAAACGCGACAAACTCCTGGTGCTACAGAATGAGCGCAGCCAGAACCCGCCGGTCTTCCGCCAACAGAATGTTGTAGGTGCGGCAAGCGGCATGGGTAGGCATGACCTCGTAGCCTATGCCGGCCTGCATCAGGGCAGTAAACAGGGAAGGGTGCGGGAAACGCTGTTTTGTACCACTGCCCAGCAGGATAATATCCGGTTTGTGTCCGGCCAGGGCAGCGATGTGTTCGGCTGACAGGTCGTCGAGGGTTTCCAGTTCCCAGTGATCACGCAGTCTGTCTGGCATCAATAGCAGGTTGTGCCGGAATTCCTGATTGCCCACGCGAATGATGCCTTCCTCGTAGGCTTCAATGAGATACCGGCTGTCTATCTTATCCTGAGCGAATTTCATGGGTGAATCATACCTGATGGTGGTGCCAGGTTGTCAGTTTCAGATTCCCCGGCAAGCGCCAATTGAATTTTCCCCCCTGCTCATGTACTTTACCTGTTTGCCCGAAACACCAGCCCGAGGGGTTTTCAGTGTCCAGTCCGGAAATGGAAGAATTCCGCCGCATCAAGCGGCTGCCGCCTTATGTCTTCGCTATCGTCAACGAGTTGAAGGCGGAAGCACGGGCGCGCGGCGAGGATATCATCGATTTCGGCATGGGCAACCCGGATCAGGCCACACCTCAACATATCGTGGACAAACTCTGCGAGGCAGCCCAGCGCAAGGATACGCATCGATATTCCATGTCCAGGGGCATCCCGCGTCTTCGCCGGGCTATCTGCAACTGGTACAAGGATCGGTATGAGGTGGATCTGGATCCCGAAACTGAGGCCATCGTCACCATTGGCTCCAAAGAAGGTCTGGCTCATCTGGCTCTAGCCTGTGTGGGGCCTGGAGATTCGGTGCTTGTGCCCAATCCTGCATATCCCATCCATCCCTGGGGTTTCGTTATCTCGGGCGCCGATGTGCGTCATGTGCCCCTGGTTGAAGGCATCGATTTCTTCGAGAAGCTGGAAGAAGCCATCAAGGATTCCTGGCCTCGCCCCAAGATGCTGGTGATCAATTTTCCCGGTAATCCCACCAGTCAGTGCGTGGAGCTGGATTTCTTTGAGAAGGTCGTCGCTATTGCCCGGGAACACAATATCTGGGTCATCCATGATCTCGCTTACGCCGACATCGTGTTCGATGGTTACAAGGCGCCATCCATACTGCAAGTGCCGGGCGCGGAAGAAATCGCCGTGGAGTTCTTCTCCCTGTCCAAGAGTTACAACATGCCGGGCTGGCGGGTGGGTTTCATGTGTGGCAACAAGACGCTTGTAGCGGCACTGGCGCGCATGAAATCCTACCTCGACTACGGCATGTTCACGCCAATTCAGGTGGCTGCCATCGCTGCCCTCGAAGGGCCCCAGGAGTGCGTGGCGGAGATCCGGGACATGTACCAGTCCCGGCGCAATGTGCTCTGTGACGGCCTGAACAATATCGGCTGGCATGTGGAGAAACCCAAGGCCACCATGTTTGTCTGGGCGCCGATTCCGGACGCCTACAGGGACATGGGTTCTCTGGAGTTCTCGAAAAAAGTACTGGTGGAGGCAAAGGTTGCCGTGTCGCCCGGCATTGGTTTTGGTGAATACGGTGATGGCCATGTGCGCTTTGGTCTCATCGAAAATGAACATCGTACCCGGCAGGCAGTGCGCGGCATCCGCGACATGTTCCGCAAGGATGGCCTGTTGAAGGATTGAATATCGTAGCCCGCATACAGTGCAGCGAACTGCGGGAACAAGACAAATAGAAAGGAGAAGAAGTTTGGAACCTGTGAAGGTGGGATTGTTGGGTCTGGGCACCGTCGGAGGCGGTACCCTGAACGTGCTGTATCGCAATGCAGCGGAAATCAGTCGTCGCGCCGGACGCGACATCGTCATCAGCCATGCGGCGGCCAGAGAATACGATGCCGACGGCCTGGAAGGCCTGGATACCGTGAATATCTCGAACGATGCCTTTGCCGTTGTGCGGGATCCGGAAGTGGATGTCGTGGTCGAGCTCATCGGCGGCTATTCCCCGGCGAGAGAACTGGTGCTGGAAGCTATCGCCAATGGCAAGCATGTGGTGACTGCCAACAAGGCACTGATTGCTCTGCATGGCAACGAAATCTTCAAGGCCGCTCAGGAAAAGGGCGTCACCGTGGCTTTCGAAGCCGCCGTGGCAGGAGGCATTCCCATCATCAAGGCGCTGCGGGAAGGCCTGGCGGCGAACCACATCGATTGGATTGCCGGCATCATCAATGGCACGGGCAACTTCATTCTTACCGAGATGCGCGACAAGGGCAGGGACTTTTCCGATGTTCTCAAGGAAGCTCAGGCACTGGGTTATGCAGAAGCGGATCCCACCTTCGATGTGGAAGGCATCGATGCTGCCCACAAGCTGACCATTCTGGCCTCTCTGGCCTTTGGCATTCCCCTGCAGTTCGATAACTGCTACACAGAAGGGATCACCCGCATCGAGCGCCAGGACGTGGAATATGCCGAAGAACTGGGTTACCGCATCAAGCATCTGGGTGTGACCCGCCGCACCAAAGAAGGCGTGGAACTGCGTGTGCATCCCACACTGATTCCCGAGCGCCGGCTCATCGCCAACGTGGACGGTGTGATGAATGCGGTGCTGGTCAAGGGTGATGCCGTGGGTTCCACGCTGTATTATGGTGCGGGTGCAGGCTCTCTGCCCACGGCCTCTGCGGTGGTGGCGGATATCATCGATATAGCCCGGGCGCTGACCACAGATCCAGGCAACCGTGTGCCTCATCTCGCCTTCCAGCCGGATGAATTATCGGATCTGCCGGTACTGGGGATGGATAAGGTGGAAACTGCTTTTTATCTGCGCCTCACCGTCGAAGACAAGGCAGGCGTACTCGCCAGAGTAACGGGTATCCTGGGCGATTCCGATATCAGCATCGAGGCGGTGAAACAGAAAGAGCCCAAAGAAGGTGAGACGGAAGTGCCTCTGGTGCTGCTCACCCATCGGGTGCTGGAAGGTGATATGAACCGCGCGCTCGCGGCCATCGAAGCCATGGACACGGTGAAGAGCATTTCCCGCATCCGGGTCGAGTATCTGGACTGATCCCCGTACAGCATAAGCCCTGCCGGGCAGGTCGCCGCGCGCTTTTGCCCGGCCTGCCGGCAGAAGGATGCAGCCGTGGATTCAGGGTATAATCGGTTTTATTCCGTATTGCTGACCATCCAGAACGCATGAACTTCATCGAAACCCGGGGTAATGACGGCAACAAACCCGTCTCCGTGAGCTTTTCCCAGGCACTTCTCAATCCCATGGCTTCCTTTGGCGGCATCTATGCGCCGGAAGAGATCCCCAGCCTGGAAGAAAGTTTCCTTTCCGAACATCTTGACCAGGATTACAAGAGCCTGGCCCGGGATATCCTGAAGATCTTTCAGATCGATATCCCCGACGATCTGCTGGAGTCGGCCCTGGCCACCTATGATGGCTTCGACGATCCCGCCAATCCGGTTCCCGTGGTGAAGATCGACGACCGGCTGCACGTCAGCGAGCTGTATCACGGGCCCACCCGGGCCTTCAAGGACATGGCCCTGCAGCCTTTTGGTGTGGTGCTGTCCGGCCTGGCCCAGGCCCATGACGAACACTATCTGATCATGGCGGCGACCAGTGGTGATACGGGGCCTGCCGCCCTGGATACCTTCCGCAACAAGCCCAACATCAAGGTGGCCTGTCTGTATCCCGATGGCGGTACCTCGGATGTCCAAAGGTTGCAGATGGTGACCGAGGATGCCGACAACCTGAAGGTCATCGGCATTCACGGCAACTTCGATGATGCCCAGGCCGCCCTCAAGCGCCTGCTGAGTTCGGATGTGTTCCGCGCCACCCTGGTGGAGAAGCATACCCAGCTCTCCGCCGCCAACTCAGTAAACTTCGGACGCATCATTTTTCAACTCATCTACCAC
>DTXR01000708.1 GCA_012962365.1 Chromatiaceae bacterium
AGCGCGTCAGTAACATTGTGCAGGATCTGCGGCGTTATTCCGGAAATCAAAGGGAAATGCCTTTGCAGTTCGATCTGGTGGTTACAATTCGGAAGGCCGTTCAATGGGGGTTGAAGGCTGTTTCAGTCGAGCCCGACACGGTGTTTCACATGCCAGCCGAGTATTCCATTGTGGGTTGCAAGGGACAGGTCCATCAGATACTGGTAAACCTAGTGCAGAATGCGGTGGATGCCATGTCCAACAGTCCTGTGCGCCGGCTAGAGATCAGGCTGGAAGCCGGGGAGGGCACAGCGCGTATCTTTGTCAGAGACCACGGGCCGGGCATCAAGAAAGGGGATCTGGTGAAAATATTCGATCCTTTCTATACCAGCAAGCCTGTCGGAGAGGGTACAGGATTGGGCTTGTATATCAGCTATGGTTTAGCGCAGGAGCTGGGTGGAAGTCTGCAGGTACAGAATGCATCTGACGGTGGTGCAATTTTCATCCTCGAATTGCCTACTCAGCCAGTACCTGAAAGAGGTGGTGCGGGTGACTGAACGAACGCTGTTATGGCTGCAATCCGGTGGATGTGGAGGCTGCTCCATGTCATTGCTTTGCGCCGAATCTCCCCATCTGTTGAACCATCTGGAAAGTGCTGGCATCAAGTTGCTATGGCATCCCAGCCTCAGTGAGGCCAGCAGCAGCGAATGCCTGTTGCTGATGGAATCCATCATCCGGGGAGCCACCCCCCTGGATATTCTTTGCCTGGAAGGTTCTGTGATACAGGGTCCTGATGGTAGCGGCTTGTTTCATCGGATGGCAGGTAGTGATCGTCCCATGCGCGACTGGATCAGGGGTTTAAGCCAGGTAGCTGCACATGTTGTGGCCATCGGCAGTTGCGCGGCCTTTGGCGGCATAACAGCCGGAGGCGGCAATCCCGCTGAAGCCTGTGGTTTACAATATCACGGTGAAGAACCTGGTGGGCTGTTGGGCGAAAAGTTCAGGGACAGCAGACAACTGCCGGTGATCAATATTGCCGGGTGTCCCACTCATCCCAACTGGGTGCTTGAAACATTGATGCAACTTGCCCATGATGAATTAGGCATCCATGATCTGGACGATTTGCATCGTCCCCGCAACTATACGGATTATCTGGTGCACCATGGTTGTCCACGCAACGAATATTATGAGTACAAGGCCAGTGCCGAGAAGCCTTCGGACCTGGGATGTCTTATGGAGCATCTGGGTTGCATCGGCACCCAGGCACAGGCTGATTGCAACCTGCGTCTGTGGAATGGTGAAGGTTCTTGTCTGCGAGGTGGCTACGCCTGCATCAACTGTACAGCGCCTGATTTCGAGGAACCTGGCCATCCTTTCCTCCAGACCCCGAAAATTGCGGGTATTCCCATCGGCCTGCCCGCCGATATGCCCAAAGCCTGGTTCGTGGCATTGGCCTCCCTGGCCAAGGCCGCAACGCCCGACAGACTGAAGAAAAATGCTGTTTCCTCGACCATTAAGATCTCGCCGGCAAAGGGGAAACCCTCATCATGAACAGACGTATCGTTGGCCCTTTCAACCGTGTTGAAGGTGATCTGGAGGTGCAACTCGACATTCGGGAGCATCAGGTTCGGGATGCCTGGGTCGTTTCACCCCTGTATCGTGGTTTCGAACAAATGTTGCGGGGAAAGGCCCCGGATGACGCCATGGCCTATGTGCCACGTATCTGCGGGATCTGTTCCGTAGCACAGTCAGTGGCTGCCGCCCAGTCACTGGCAAATGCCCAGGGTCTGAGCGTGCCTGCCAACAGACGCATCGCCACCAACCTGATTTTGGCAAATGAGAATCTTGCCGATCATCTGACCCATTTTTACCTGTTCTTCATGCCGGATTTTGCGCGGGAGCAATACCAGGCGCAGAACTGGTTTCCGTCAATAGAAACG
>DTXR01000709.1 GCA_012962365.1 Chromatiaceae bacterium
CTGTGGGAGAGGGGTGAGGCTGCCGCTATCGGGTCAGATAGTCAGAATGCACCCAGCCTTGCTGGCCGCCGGCATCCACTTCCCACCAGGGGCCGCTCTTGGCGCCGGTAGGCATTACGGATGTGCCCTTGGGTAGGGTTTTCAACACCGGTGCGCGGGTATTGGGGCCGCCGCGCAGGTTGAGCCTTCTGGATGTGAACCAGCCCGCGTTGTCGGCAGAGGCCGCGCTGCCCGCTGGGATGGCGCCGAGCTGACGGGCCAGGTTGTTGTGCGCATCCAGCAGGGCTGCGACGGTGATCTTACCGATATCCGTATTTTCATAGGAACCACCGAGTCCGGCGACAGGGCCGGCCCAGCCAAAGCCGCCCCAACTGATGTCGCTCTTGCTCGCGCTGCCCTGGGCGACCGCTTCTTGTACGCCGGTGCGTACGTTGGTGGCGGTCAGCATGACCTCGGATTCGAGATTGGTGGTTTTGAGGCCACCGGCGATAACACCGGCAGCACCGGGCAGCAGGCCCCCAAGTCCGCCAAAGGCTCCCCCGGCATTGTCATTCTTGCGCAGGATGGTGGGCGTAATGATGTAGTCAGCAGCAACCATTTGTCCGGAGCCCATGTGGCTGCCTTTCTGCAGCTCGCCACCTCTGGCCATTTGCCGCTCGCGCTGCAGTGCGCTTGAGGCACGCCCCCGGTCAACCACGCGGAAACAGTTGCTCTGAGCCATGAGCAGACGCAGAACCGGCACCGGGCTGGTCAGCCCGTAGGACATGTAGTAGCGGTCTTCCGGCTCCAAAAGTGCTGCAGTGCCGATCGGGCGGGCACAGCGAAACAACTGGGACGATTCGCCCTGGGCGCCTGCGGCGCCGGCAGAACCCGTAACCATACCGGATCCTCCGCCCAGTTTTGTTTCATTGGAAACACAGCCGCCGAGCAGCAGGCTGCCGGCTGCAACGATCAGAGCGATCTTTCGGGTGTTTGACGGTAGATAGGCTTTCATTATTCTGTGATCTCCTTTTTTAACTGGGTGATTGGACTACTCTAACGAACATAAGTGATTCCATAAAGGTAAACAGATTTGTGTTCTAAATGTGGAGCCACCGGGCGGAATCGAACCGCCGACCCACGCATTACGAATGCGTTGCTCTACCAACTGAGCTACGGTGGCAAATCATCGTGAATGCCATACCTGAGTACGTGGATTAAGAGAGCGAACAGAGTGTAAGTGCTTGTGCTATGTGCCCTGATGAACTCACGGAATCAGGTGCATAGTATAAGGGCTTCATTTCCATGTTAAAACCGCCCTTTGTCCGTTCGTGACCTATTACCTGTGGAAAAATGGGGTAGATATTCGTGCCAACCACTGTATGATTACGGAATTACACAGTAAAACACTAGGTTATTATAGAGGTCAGTGAGTAACATGAGTATTGAAATACCGCCACGTGATGGAGATGGCTATCTTCTGGATATGAATGCATGGACGCCGGAGATTGGCAAGGCTATGGCAAAAGCAGACGGCTTCGAAATGACGGATGATCGTTGGGATCAGGTGCTGAAGGCGCGTGAGTATTACGAGCAGCACAATGTCGTGCCGCCGATCCGCAAGTTTTCCAAGTTTATCGACGTGGACAAAAAGGTTCTGTTCAAGCAATGGATGACGGGCCCAATGAAGCCGATCAGCAAATACGGTGGCCTGCCCAAACCAACCGGTTGCGTATAACAGGTTTCCAATCCGAAAAGCGCCCTGCGGCGCTTTTTTTATGTTTCCGGCATTTTCCATTGACCGGCGGCGGAGCCATTCTTGCGCATGATATTTGTTGGCCTGCCATCCAAAAATGATTGAGCCAGAGTCAGACGGCCCTGAATGTCGCCATTCC
>DTXR01000710.1 GCA_012962365.1 Chromatiaceae bacterium
GTACTCAACAACGACTGGAACAAACCCTACAAGTAATCCGCCCGTGTTGTTGGTGATGTCATCGGTAAATATCATCCCCATGGTGACACGGCCGTTTATGACACCATCGTGCGCATGGCCCAGCCGTTTTCCCTGCGTTACATGCTTGTGGATGGCCAGGGAAACTTTGGCTCTGTGGACGGGGATTCCCCGGCCGCCATGCGTTACACCGAAGTGCGCATGGCCAAGATCGCCCACGAACTGCTGGCGGACATCGATAAGGAAACCGTCGATTTCATTCCCAACTACGACGAATCCGAATCTGAACCGACCGTATTGCCGGCCAAGGTGCCCAACCTGCTGGTCAACGGGTCCTCGGGCATCGCCGTGGGCATGGCGACGAACATCCCGCCGCACAACCTGACGGAAGTGATCAATGCCTGCGTGGCGGTTATCGACAATCCGGAAATAGCCATAGACGAGCTCATGGCATTTGTGCCGGGCCCGGATTTCCCCACCGCTGGCATCATCAACGGCGCCAAGGGTATTCGGGAAGCCTACCGTACCGGCAGGGGCAAGATCTACGTGCGCGCCCGCACCCATTTCGAGGAAATGGACAACGGCAAGCAGCGTCTGGTGGCCACGGAATTGCCCTATCAGGTGAACAAGGCGCGGCTGATGGAGAAGATCGCCGAGCTGGTCAAGGACAAGAAGATCGAAGGCATCACCGAGATGCGTGACGAATCCGACAAGGACGGCATGCGCATGGTCATCGAGTTGCGCAAGGGCGAAGTGGGCGAGGTGGTGCTCAACAATCTGTTCAAGCATACCCAGATGCAGAGCGTGTTTGGTATCAATGTCGTCGCCCTGGTGGATTCGCAGCCACGCACCCTCAATCTGAAGCAACTGCTGGAATACTTCATTCGCCACCGGCGTGAAGTGGTTACGCGGCGCACCATATTCGATTTGCGCAAGGCCCGCGCCCGTGCCCATATCCTCGAAGGACTGGCAGTGGCCCTGGCGAATATCGACGAAGTGATTGCGCTGATCAAGGCGGCGCCCAATCCGGCGACCGCGAA
>DTXR01000711.1 GCA_012962365.1 Chromatiaceae bacterium
GATGTGTTGGAAAAGGAGCTGAAAGGGTAGATCAGGGGTGTTTTTTTGCTGCATTTGTTCTATATTGGTTCTCTATCGATTGAGCGGGAATTGCCTGAACAATGAATGCAGAAGCACGAACAACACTTGGCGAATTGCTGCGAAAGGGCGTGGTCTGGCGGGGGACTGCGGACGGGCGAACACAGACAGCGGTGGTTTCCAGCGGTTTTTCTTCACTGGATGAACAGATGGGGGGCGGCTGGCCGCGGGGGGCGTTGACGGAGATCTTTTCCCAACAGGGCCTGGGCTTTTCCCTGTTGCTGCCGCTGCTGGCTGAACTGAGCCGTCAGCAGCAATGGCTGACCTGGGTGAACCCGCCCCATGTGCCTTACGCGCCTGCACTGGCGGCACGGCAGGTGGATACGGCCAGGGTGTTGCTGGTAAAGGTGCGGGAAGCAGAACAAAGCCTGTGGGCGGCGGAACAGGCGCTGCGTTCGGGAAACTGCTCGCTGGTGCTGCTGTGGGTGGACAGGGTTTCTGCCGTGCGCATCCGGCGGCTGCAGCTGGCGGCGGAGGAAAGCAATTGCATGGGCATCCTGTTCCGCCCCCTGCAACAGCGCCGGCAAGCCTCCATGGCGGCCTTGCGCCTGCAGATTCTTCCTGCGGCAAACGGGCTGGAGGTGCGGGTGCTCAAACGCCGGGGAGGCTGGGGCGGCAAGCCTCTGATGATTCAGCGTATGGATTTCTTGCGTGGGAGCGGCGATTGAGGAATCGGCAATGAATACGCGGGTAAAAACATGCGCTGGCTAGGTTTCTATTTTCCCCGGCTGCCGCTGGATATTTTTGCTGATGAGCAGGCGCTGCCGCTGGCGGTGAGCCGCCGTGAGAAAGGCCGGGAGATGATCGACCGCTGTAATGAGCAGGCGCAGGCGCAGGGTGTTCGTGCGGGCATGCCCCTGAATACCGCTCTGTCACTGGCGGCTGGGCTGCAGGTGCGGGAGCGGGACAGGAAACGCGAGCAACAGGTGCTCGAAGGGCTGGCGGGCTGGGCCTGGCAATACAGCTCCCGCATCAGTTTCGACCCCCTGCTGATGCTGCTGGAAGTGGGCGCCAGCCTGAAGCTGTTTGGCGGTTTTTCCGCCTTGCTGGAAAGGATGCGCCAGGAGCAGCCCCTGCCGGATTGCCTGGCTTACTGGGCACTGGCGCCTTCTCCTTCTGCCGCCGCCCTGCTGGCGCGTTACCGGCCGGAGACCCGCATCGATGACCTGCAGGCGCTGTCCGGGCAGCTGGCGGATATTCCCCTGCGGCATCTGACCCGCAAGCGGCAGGTGCTGGCGCTGATGCAGGGCATCGGCCTGTCCACCATCGGCGACTGTCTGCAGCTTCCCCGGCCGGAACTGGCCAGGCGAACAGAACCTGAATTCGTGCTGCTGCTGGATCGCCTGCTGGGACGGGTGCCTGA
>DTXR01000712.1 GCA_012962365.1 Chromatiaceae bacterium
ATAATCTTTTTCATCTTTATCTCCATCAACTCAAAATTAAACTGTATGTTTGGAATATTCTTCAGCGGATTGCAGGCCGCTCTTGGAATCATTGGAATAACGGTTGCCGAACTGGAATACATTGACTGCACATACATCGATACAACGGCCGCAATTGGTACACTGGTTGCCTGTGATCACCGGCCCGATGCCCTTGGGCGCGCCTTTCAGCGCAGGCTTGATGACCTGAGGCTCCGGACAGACATTGAAACAGTCCATGCAGTCGTCGCAGGCGTCGCGGTTGATTGCCGATACCCTGACAACTGCACGATTGGACAGCAGGCTGTAGAAAGCACCCACGGGGCAATAGTGACCGCACCAGCCATCTCGGGAAACCAGCAGATCAAACAGGAAGATTGCCAGAATCAGCACCCAAGCCAGTCCCATGCTGAACACGATACCCCGGAACATAATGGATACGGGGTTGACCAGCTCCCAGATGATGCCACCTGTAATCAAAGGCAATATCAGGGTCAGGGCCAGTATCCAGTAGCGGGTGCTGCGTGAGGCATGGGAAGCGCCGCGGATACCCAGCTTGCGGCGCAGCCAAGCGGCTGCATCGGTCACCATGTTCACCGGACAAACCCAAGAGCAATAGACGCGTCCCCCGACCAGTGCATAAAACGCCAATACGATAGCGACACCTATTAGTGCCACCGTTTCCGGCGTGACGCCGGATATCACTGACTGCAGTAGGATATACGGGTCTGTCAGAGGCAACACGTCCAGGGTATAGCTATAGGCCAGGTTGCCCTTGACGATCCACAACCCAAACCAGGGGCCGGCAACAAAAGCCGCCAGTATGCTCAGTTGACTGAGACGCCTGAGGATCAGCCATTTGTGCGCACCGAGCCAGCCTTTCTTTCCGATGGCTTCTTTGCCGACATCTTGAGGCATGTTGGCCATCAGTCATCCTCCAGATTGCGATTCAGAGAATCCAGCGGGTTGCTGGAAAAAGGCGAATCCGGCAGAGACTCGTCGATCTTGCTGTCAATGATCAAACCTTCGCCCTGGAGGTCATAACGCACTCCGGCAGGCAGGTTGTACTCATGCTCGACATCGGGCGTGACCAGCGACTCTCCGGCCTCTTGCTTTTCCTGCCAGCCGAACCGGTAATGGCTGCCCAGCTCGCCTTTGGCCAGTTCCATGGGGAATACTCGGATCGCGGTTTTCTCCAGGATACAGGCCTTCTCGCACAGTCCGCAGCCGGTACAGGCATCGGAATGCACTACGGGGATGAACAGGGCATGCTTGCCGGAACG
>DTXR01000713.1 GCA_012962365.1 Chromatiaceae bacterium
ATACTCAAAGGTACGGGGGTTTCCTGGTTTTCCGTTTGCCGTGAAACCTGTTGTTGCCGGACGCCGGGTTCTATTTCCATTGGCTCTGAAGCAACCGGCGCCTTCCACAGGTGCTGCATTTGCGGTTTCAACAACAGCAGGCTGGCGACAAGCAGCACCAGTAACAGACCTGTAGCCAGTAACCATTGCCGCTTTGCCACTTTTGGTTGCCGTGCAGGTTCTTCATTCACTTTTGTTGTTTCTGGCCAAAGCAGGCCTTCGCCCTGGTTGACATGGCTGATCGCATGCAAGTTTGCCCCGGCGGCCCTGATGTCTCTGAGCAGCTGCTGCTGTTCCTTATCATTCGTATCCAGGTTGACCTGGGGAAACCAGATGCTGTCACCGGATCGGACATGGTCCACGATCAGGCGCAGTTTGTTGTTCAGCGACTGAATACCATCCACTCGCCCGCAGCCATCCGGCTCAACAAGTCCGGTGGCGATGATTCTGCCGTTGTTCTGCGCTTTACCGTAGCGCAGGATTTTGTCCGCCAATGCCAGGGCCAACCCGTAGCTTCGACCGCTGAAGTGCGGGTTATTGACCGAAACGATGACGCCAATACCGGAAAGCGCGCTGTTTTCGCCATAGCGGGATGCGCCGACAATATAACGTACCGCCTGATCATCCAGTCCACTAATGGTTTTGGTAATGCCCTTGAGATCCTCGCTGATAAAGCAGGTGAGCTTGATCAACTCACCTGCTTTATCAGCATGTATTGAAGGAAAGTAGGTGTCGGCTGCTTCCATGATACGGTGTTACACAATCTCCAGGTTCAGCGAATACTGCTTGGCCCGTTCGAGCAGATCAGTATCGGCATGAGTCCAGCTTGCAGTCAGTTCGCCATTGGCATCGGGACGCCCACGCATCCATTCCAGCCCTCCGGAATCTACCAGCCGTAAAACGGTAAGGGGGTTAATGGCTTCCTGAAAACTTTTGTCCAGTTGCAACAGGATGACCCAGGGGATGCCGTATTTTTTCTTGTCATAGAGTATAACCTTGTATCCAGTGCAGGAAAAGCTGTGAGTATCGGCATGGTCGGCAGCCGCTAATGGCAGGATATGCGTGCTGATATTGCCCTGTTGGAGCGCATCGGTAATTTCTTCAGCAATGGCGCTTTGCATATCCTGATAACAATAGCGGGCAAGGGGCGAACGAATCAGCAACTCTTTTTCTTTACCGGTAAGTTCCGGGCCGGTGGTCAGCGTCTCGCGCATGCGTTCATCACTGAGAGCCCGGGTTTCCCGGCTTACATATTGCTGATCCAGCATAGCAGAAAACAATGCTTTCATTGATTCAGGTTTCATTGGTCTGTCTCCGCTGTTGCGGTGCTGTGGATATTTTCAAAATACCCAGTCAGTTTATCCAGAGCCTGCTGCTCTTTATGTTGATATTGCATGTTGTTCAGCTTCTTGTCCCGCTTATACGCTTTTTCGGAGAGGTAGCCCAGTGCACCCAGCTCCAGCTCCAGCTCAAAAGCGACATTCA
>DTXR01000714.1 GCA_012962365.1 Chromatiaceae bacterium
CCCATGCGACAGGATTTTCTCCAGGCCTTGGCCATCCGGTCCACGATGCGCCAGTAAATGTAAGCTGGCTCTGGAAATCTCATGGCCAATACCACCCAGAATGCCACACATATCAATCCGTTTCCTTCTTTAGCGCTCGCGCTAACCGGGCTTGGTGATACCAGAAGGGAACAATACCCCAACGCAGAAAGTCCCGCCCCCAACGACGTCCGAACATATCAATGCGGCAATACCAATGCTCGCCCTTTTTGAATCGTTGCTCAACGCCGTCGGCAAACATGCGTGCCTCATCCAACAAACCAAAATCGATGAGCAACCCCAGGTATTCTGCCTGATCATACAAATCCCAGAGATACGGATCGCGGTGAGAGCGGACCGCAAAACGTCGACACAGGCCGGCTGAATCGCTATATATTTCTTCCCGGATATAGCGCCATCCCTTCTCAATGGCATCATCGACCACAACCCCAACCTGTGGCAGCAGATGTCGCAGTTTGATAAGATTCTTCACCACAAAACAGGAATGAAACCCATCCACAAAATTTCCCGGGTCACGGTCGGCGTAATACCACCAGCGCCCACTTTCTTCCTGCTGACACACTACCCAGCTTGCGAGATGTAGCGACTTCTTGCGTGCAAGCTCACGGACGTCTTCGACTCCATGTACTGCATGCAGTGCATGGGCAAACGCGGCATAACTGTTGGCATTCACCACAATGCGAGGTTCGTCCACTGGCGCATAGGAAAGCGCGAGCAGACGGTCGCCATCTTCATACATGACTTTGAGCGACTCAAGAAAAGGCCATGTTCCGTAAAACATCTCCATTGCCTCATCGTGGCATTCCTCATTTTGCGCAAGATAGAGCAACGCTTCCATGACGTAGGGGGTGTGTGTGACAAAGGGAACATCAGGCCCATACAAACCGTTCTTAG
This sequence comes from Chromatiaceae bacterium, assembly GCA_012962365.1. Classification (GTDB taxonomy): domain Bacteria; phylum Pseudomonadota; class Gammaproteobacteria; order Chromatiales; family Chromatiaceae; genus Thiolapillus. The sequence continues at coordinate 934 of DTXR01000714.1, forward strand.
ACATCCATGGAAAACCCAGACCCCAAGCGGACATATCAGGCAGGCCAAGAACCTGCGAACGCAAATCATCGAGCGCCATGCGACAATCTGACAATTGTCCCCGATATACCATCAGCAACCAATAATGGGCAGACAGAATAGGATAGGCGCGAGGCTGTGCACCGAGCAGCTTACGAGACATTAGTGGCAACAGCCAATCGACCAACGCGATGACAAGTGCTCCGAGTTTGCCAAGTAAATTCCCTTGATAAAACAACTCTCGCACCCGAATGCCGAAGGGTGTGCACCAAAGATCATAAGGGTCCAAACTGCATGCGACCAATTTCATTTACCTATCCAGTATTCTATGTATTTCATTAGCCGGAGTGGAAAAATGACATTGCGTTGTGAAAACGAACCCAAAGATGGCAACCGAATGACCCTTACATTCTTGTTTTTGCGCAGGCGATTGCCTGTTATCAGATGCCCAACTTCAAAGCTTTTGTTTTTCTTGATTTTATCGGACACCTTGTCGACTCTAACCCCGTTTTTTTCGCCTATCGAAGAAATCGACATGACCGGGTCAGAGAGGAAATCCTCATAACATAGCCGTACGGTTTTCCCTCTCAATTGTTTCAGCGCCACACGCAAGGAAAGCATCACAAAAAGGTAATAGCGAAATACCGCCCATGGTTTTTTTGGTTTTTGCTCTTCCTTGTTCGGCTTCTGAAATGCAGCCATCAAGCCTTCAGGCGAGCGCGTCAGGCAGACGACCGACAGTTCTATCTCCGGTATTTTCGATAAAGCCAAGGCTCGACCTGCATATTTGGAGGAATCCACAATGACGACCGCACCCGAAATGTCGCGCAACGCATACAATAGTCTTAAATTGTATTCGCGGTAGCGCTGCCAATCATGTGCCGACAGCAACCCTAGATATTGGCGCAAAAAACCCGTGTGCCACTCCACCTTACGTTGCAGTCCGGCCCATTCCTGCAAGGCCCTTTTTGACAGATCGAGTTTGTTCTTTACTTTTCCCCAGAAAAAACATTGATCGAATGGAACCCCGCAGAGATCGGAA
>DTXR01000715.1 GCA_012962365.1 Chromatiaceae bacterium
TCTCGTCGAAGACAAAGCCACGGCTGAATGTCTCGTTCAGGGACAGGCACCGGATGAGACGGTCAACCTCTCTGGAGCAAACTATGCAGCAGATGCGACCTGCGCATTGCCTTCTCCCAACCGACTGGTGGCCGCAAACACCCAGGTTGGTGCTGTGGATACACCGGCGGTGGTAGATTTTCATGCGAAAGACAGCATCGATATTCTCGGCGCTGCCGTCGATGGCAGCAGCAGTTTCAATCTTCGGGGCAATGACCAGGGCAATCCTGTGGTGCGGCTCTGGGGGCCGTTTTACGTAAAGAGCGGCGGCATATTTACGGTGCATGCCTCCAGCATCCAATAGCTTTTCCGCCAGTTTTCCGGAGAGCATTCGGTGGATTCGCTCAACCCTGATTGAGCGAAGCGGGCGGGAATGATAATCTGATCTTCCCGCCCACCTCACCACATTGCCTGAATGTCGAAGCCTGCAAGCGACTCCCTGTACCGGCTGGAAAAAGAAGGCGTCAGTGCACGCATCTACCTGGATTCGCTCACGGGTCTCCGCGGTCTGGCGGCGCTTTGGGTCGCGGTCTGGCACGTCTGGGGATTCGCCGGGCGGCCAGCTTATGAATTTGATCTTTGGGGGATGTCATTGGATCTGACGCCGCTGGTGCGAACCGGCTGGGCCGGCGTCGATGTGTTTTTTGTGCTGTCCGGTTTCGTGCTGGGTCTGGCCTATTGTCAGGCATGGTTGGGCAACCGTCCTCCCGTGGCGACCCGCGAGTATTTCCGCCGCCGTTTGCTGCGTGTGCTGCCTGCCTATCATGTACAGATTGCCGTGTTGCTGGCGATTCTGCCAGTTAGCGGTGCTGCTTTCCCGCCTCTCAAGGATCTGCTTGCCCAGGTATTCATGGTGCACAACCTGCTCGGTGATCCGTCAACCCAGTTGAATCCGGTCTACTGGACGCTTCCGGTGGAGTTCGATTTCTACCTGCTGTTGCCCCTGCTGGCCTTTCTGGTAGCGCCTCGCCGCTGGCTCTGGCTGCTGCCATTGGCGCTACTCCTCGTGGTGCTGTATCGCTACAGCCTGTTCCAGTATGCCCTCGATGATCTGTCTGTCGGTCAAAAAGTGTGGTGGCTGAACCAGTTGCCGGGACGGCTGGAACAGTTCGTATCCGGCATGGCGGCGGCTTGGGTGTATTCCCTGGTTCGGGAAAAAGGTTTTCAGTCTTCCCGGATATACCGCTGGCGTGGGGCACTCCTGGTCGCTGGCCTGGCCGGTATGCTGGCACTGGCGTGGTTCATTCATTTGACGCAACCCATCGGTGCGGTCAATGTGGCGGGTCTGACCTACTGGGGAGGACACTGGTCGCTGTTCGTTTGGCACAGCCTGTTCGGCCTGTGTATTGCTGTGATCGTACTGGCAGCAGCGCTGGGGATGGGGCTGACTGATTTCCTGCTGGCCAACCGTACAGTCATGTACCTGGGCGTGATCAGCTACAGTCTGTATCTGTGGCATTTTCCCCTGGTGAAATGGCTGCATGAAGCAAGCCTGCCAGCCCTGTTGTCCGATGCGCCTTTGCTGAATGGGCTGCTCTGGGCGGCGATCCCTGTGTTGCTGGTTTCCTCGATTTCCTACTGGGCCGTTGAACGTCCTTTCCTGCGCATCCGTCATTCCCGCTGACTCCGGTCAATGGGATATGGGATAATTCAATGAATTTTTCAAATCGTAGACAGGTAAGAGTTTATGGCCGACATATCCAGCCGGGATGAAAAGATACTGAGCATGATCGATGAGTTTGTCGCTGTGGCGAACAGGCTCAAGGACGAGGGTCACAGCACCGATCTGGTGAATGCGGCTTTCATGCTTGCATCGGGAAACTACGCAACCTTTCTTGCTGCGGGTAACGAAGGCTATCTGAAAGAAGACGGTATTCGCAAGGTTGCCGAAGCCTACAAGCACAACCTGACGCTGCTCCAAGACCTGAAGAAGGCGCAGTTCAATCCAGATGGAAAGGACTGAACCGGCTAACGGTGATCCTGAATTAAAAGACCCCAAGTGCTCTGTTGTCATCGTCAATTTCAATGGCGGGGAACTGTTGCTGCAGAGTATCGCGGGGGTTTTGAGCAGCACGCTGCCGGTCGAAGTCATCCTCGTAGACAACGCCTCCAGCGATGGTAGTGCAGATCAGGCGCTGGCAGAATATCCCGGGATAGACCTGATAAGGAACAGCCATAACCGGGGGTTTGCCGTAGCGGCCAACCAGGGTATGCGTGCTGCCCGGGGAGTAACGCTGCTGCTGCTCAATCCGGATTGCATTCTGCAGCCGGATACCCTGGAAAATCTATTCGATGTGCTGCGCTGTTATCCCGAAGTCGGGATGGCGGGGTGCCGCATACTGAATCCTGATGGTACGGAACAGCGGGGTTGTCGGCGTAACCTGCCGACGCTGGGCGGCGGGCTGCAGAAAGCGTTGGGACGCGGAAATGCGCATGTCCCGGTGGATCTTCATCTATTACCTCTGCCCGACCAGCCCCAGTTTGTCGAAGCGATTTCCGGCGCTTTCATGCTGGTGCAGCGTAAGACACTGCATGAAGTGGGATTTCTGGATGAAGGCTATTTCATGCATTGTGAGGACCTGGACTGGTGCCGGCGCTTTCTCGATGCCGGCAGGAAAATTCTTTTCGTACCCCACGTGGAAATCGTGCATCATCAGGGTAGCTGCAGCAAGGCCAGGCCGGTGCGCGTTTCCTGGTATCTGCACCGGGGCATGGCGCGTTATTACCGCAAGTATCTGGCGAAAGACAATGGCTGGTTGATCTCACTGGTAGTGATCCCAGGGATCTACGCACGTTTTGCCTGGCTGACCGTCCGTGGCGGGTTTCAGAAACTTGTGGGGCGCGCATGAATGAGCAACTGTTGCAGCTCGCCCGTGATTTGTCTTCCGCCCCCGTACTGGTAACCGGTGCCAGCGGTCGTGTCGGCATCCGGCTGGTCGAGGTGTTGGCAGCAGCCGGATGCAGTGTGCGTGCGATGAGCCGCAAGCAGTGTGCATCGATTGCTCCAGGTGCGGAGAGCTGCATGGCTGATCTCACTACGGGTGATGGCCTACCCACGGCTGTGGAAGGTGTTGGATGGGTGTTTCACCTGGCCAGCTATGCGCCAGCCCCAACTGATCGAGATCCGGAGAACAACCCGCTGCATCAGGAGGTTGCCATCGAGGGCACAGGAAACCTCCTGAACCAGGCCACGCAGGCAGGTGTCGATGCCCTGGTTTTGACCAGTTCGACGAGGGTGATCGATGGCAGCAACAGTTGCTATGCTCGAGCCAAGCGGCAAGCGGAAGCACTGGTGAATTCCGCCTCGCCCCGGATAAAGACGACGGTGCTGCGTTTATCGCCGGTATATGGATTTGCGCACCAGGGCAGCATTGCACAGATGCTGGCAGCAATTGCTGCCGGGCGTTTCCCGCCCCTGCCGGATTTTGGCGATCGGCGCTCATTGGTGCATGTGGATGATGTGGTGCAGGCGTTGCTGCTGGCGGCACTGTCTCCCGAGGCCGCAGGAAAGACCTATACGGTCACCGACTTGCAAAACTACTCGTCCAGGCAGATATATGAGCTGATCTGTGAGGCGCTGGGCAGGACGCCACCAGGCTGGCATGTCCCGGCGTGGCTGCTGTGGGCGGGGGCGGGAGCAGGCAGCTTGTTGGAGAATCTGACAGGCAGGCCGATGCCCTTGAACCGGGCAAGACTGAACAGCTTGGCCCGTTCTGCCTGTTTCGATGCGCAAGAGATCGTGGAGGATTTGGCGTTCTCGCCGGTTCACACCCTGGAAGAAGCCCTCCCGGAAATCGTCCGGCAGTTCAGGTTCAGGGCATAAAGGGATTCATGGCACCCATGGGGCGGGCGATCGCCCTCACATGAACGCGCATGACGGTTACGCCCTGAGTCATGTGTTTGAAACGCTGATCTACATGCAACATGCCATTTGCCATCTTTTCCATGTCATCATCCATTGCGGCAACATCCAGATCCATTTTCTGCATGTTATCGGCAATGGCCGGCATCATTGATGCCATGGCGCCGGTACTCTCCACGATGCTGTCCATGCGTCGCATATAGTGTTCAAATTCTTTCACGTTATCGGTGATGCGCATCATGCGCCGCGAAACCCGCTGCATGTTGTCGTGCATGGAATCCATGTTGTCCACGATACCGTTCAGATCTTCGTACAGCACAGCGACATAGTAGACGTTGACGGAAGCAATAATGAACAGCAGCACGGAAATTATGAGGATGATGATTTTGTTGATGTAGAAATGGTGATGCCGTTCGTCAAGATGAAGCTGGGTTTCCCAGCTCAGGCGTCCCACCATATCGATAAACATGCGTTTTTCCTTTTGCGGCATGGTGTATTTCTCAGGGTATGGGGAACATCTTGTTGATGCTGCGGGCGGGCTTGGCCATGTGCTGCATATCCGCAGCCATCAGTTGTACCTGGTCATCCATGCGGCTGACGGAAACCGACATGCCATCCACCGATTGACGCACGCTGGTGACCCGGTCGGACATGCGGCCGATGGTTTTTTGCATGGTGGCCATGCTGGCGGTGATGTCCGATATCTCCTTTTTCATGCTGACGGTCTGCTCATCCATGAGCTGCATCAACGCAACCCGTTTTGCCATGGAATCGATGTATTGGCTCATGTGATCCATGCGGACGGCCACGGATGAGAAGTTGGTGTTCATGTCCAGAACCACATCGGAGATACGATTGATCTGGGAGGAAAGGGTGAGCAACAGGATCAGAATGGAGATGGCAATGAGCGCCAATACCGCCATGCCGACGCGAATGGCATGTTTCAGGTCATTGGCCAGTTTGGCCGAAATATCGATCTGGCTGAGCATCATGGCCTCGAAAGACCGGCTTGCCCTGAGCAGCTGCTCGTCAGAGATTCTGTCTGGCTTCGCTTCGCTGTTTGTGCTCATAATGATTCAATGCTGAAAGTCATCTTATAACTATATCAACATCTCGCCCGGTTTTCCCGTGATAGATGGGTGGGTGCTGCTGTGAGGAAACACAATGGAACAACAGTTCTGGCTCGATCGCTGGGAACAGCGGCAGATCGGCTTTCACCTGCCTGAGGTCAATGCCCATCTGCGTAAACACTGGTCTGCACTGGCGCTTGATGCAGGAGAGCGGGTGCTGGTGCCCTTGTGCGGTAAATCAAAGGATATGCTGTGGCTGCATGAGCTTGGACATCTGGTGACCGGTGTGGAGTTGAGCCATATCGCGGTGCAGGCGTTCTTTGCGGAGAATGCCCTGGAAATGAACATGCGTGGCGACAATGTGTATTTCAGTCCACAGGCGCGGGGAATCCGTGTGCACCAGAGTGATTTCTTTACACTGGCGCCGGAGCAGTTGGGAGAAATCCGAGCGGTATATGATCGTGCGGCGCTGGTGGCATTGCCTGATCAAATGCGCAAGCAATATGTGCAGCAATTGGCGGGTCTTTTGACCTCAGGGGCTACCGTATTGCTGGTGACCATGGATTACCCCCAGGAACAGATGGATGGCCCACCTTTCAATGTCGACGGGAAAGAAGTCTGTCGGCTGTATGGTGAAATGTTCGATATCCAGCTGCTGGAAAGCCTGGACGTACTGGCCGGAAACGACCGATTGGCTGAACGGGGGCTGACGCGGATGTTAGAGCAGATATGGAAACTGACGCGGCTTTGACTTGTCTGTAAGATCCGGATCTGGTTTTCCCTCAGGTACCGGATGGGTGGTATAATTAGCAAGTTGTGATTTACTGTTGGGTATTCCAGCGAATGCCCGGCTCCAGACTCGAGGAAACGATTGTGGCAAAAAAAATATCTCCTACTGTTTTGTCTTTCCTGGCACTGGCTGCCATGGGATCCACTACCCTGGCTGTTGCTGAAGATGATGTGATGGCGCGCATCAAGCCCGTGGGCGAAGTCAATGTGGGTGGACAGACAGCGGCTCCTTCTCCTGCAGCAACGCCAGCTGCAGCGCCTGCTACTGCGGCAGCTGCTCCAGCACCTGCTACTGCGGCAGCTGCTCCTGCTCCGGCCACGCCTGCGGCGGCAGCTGATCCAGGCGCCGCACTGTACCAGTCCAAAGGTTGTGGCGGATGCCATGGTGCAGATGGAAAGACCACGATCATGGATACTTATCCAAAGATTACCGGTCAGAGTGTAGAGTACACGTTGGCGCAAATGAAGGATATCAAGTCCGGCACTCGCAGTAACGGCCAGTCAGCGGTGATGAAAGGCATCGTTGCAGGAGTATCTGATGAAGACCTGAAGACCATTGCCGAATGGCTGTCCAAGCAGTGATTTGAACCAGGTAATCCGCTCGCCTGTCGGCGGGTACTATTCGAGCATCGCTTTGAGACTGGCCAGGTGGGATTTCCCCCTGGCCTTTTTTTCTTCGGGAGACTCGCTGCTTTCCCGTCCTTCCCAGAGTAAATCTTCCCTGGGCAGTTCCTGCAGGAAGCGGCTGGGTTCGCAGTCCACCACTTCCCCTTCCTTGCGGCGCTTCCGCGCAAAGCTGATGTGCAGCACCTTTCGGGCGCGGGTGATGCCCACATAGGCCAAGCGCCGTTCCTCCTCGATGTTGTCTTCCTCGATGCTGACGCGGTGGGGCAACAGTTCTTCCTCCATGCCCACCAGGAACACATAGGAGAACTCCAGCCCCTTTGCAGCATGCAGGGTCATGAGGCTGACCCGGTCATCGGCGGCGTCTTCGTCCTGGCGTTCCAGAATGTCCATCAGCGTAAGGTGGCTGATCATCTCCGACAGGCTCTCGTCACGCATCTCGCCTTCGTGCAGACGCTCCAGCCAGTCCAGGAGTTCTTCCACGTTTTCCACCCGGCGCAGGGCAGCTTTGTCGTTGGGGGAAGTCTGATACAGCCAGGCCTCGTAGTCCATGTCGCCCAGTAGTTTGCGCACGGTTTTCACCGGATGGTCGGTCTGGGCGAGGTGTGACAGCTGTCTGATCCACCGGCAGAACTCCCGCAGACGCTTGACTGCCGCTGGCTTGAGCCTTTCCGCCAGGCCCATTTCATCGATAGCGTCAAATAAGGGGATCTCGCGTTGGCTGGCGTAGCCGCTCAATTTTTCCAGTGTGCCAGGACCGATCTGCCGCCTGGGGGTGTTGATCACGCGCAGGAAGGCGGCATCGTCCTGGGGGTTGGCCAGCAGGCGCAGGTAGGACATGATGTCCTTGATCTCGGTGCGCGAGAAGAAGGAACTGCCGCCGCTGATGAAATAGGGCACGTTGTGCAGGCGCAGCAGTTTCTCGAAAATGCGTGACTGGTGATTGCCGCGATACAGGATGGCGCAATCGCCGTAAGCGCGTTTGTTCATGACTTTCTGATGGATGATTTCCGAGACCACCCGTTCCGCCTCGTTTTCCTCGTCCCGACATTGAAAGACGCGGATCTCCTCACCCGGCCCCAGCTCGCACCATAAACGTTTTTCGAACACATGGGGGTTGTTGGCAATCAGCTGGTTGGCAGCCTTCAGGATGCGGCCGGTGGAGCGGTAGTTCTGCTCCAGCTTGATGACCTTGAGAGCGGGAAAATCCTCCTTGAGGCGTGCCAGGTTTTCAGGGCGGGCGCCGCGCCAGGCGTAGATG
>DTXR01000716.1 GCA_012962365.1 Chromatiaceae bacterium
AAAAAACCCCGGTCACATCCTGTTGTGATCGGGGTTGTCGCCTGGCTTGGTTTGCTCAATCCTTGACTCTTCCGTGATTGTCCTTCCCTGTACGTTTTCTTCCCTGTTCATCCCTGTTTCTGGCGACGGTTACAGTCTCTCATTTGTGACTTCCGTTGTCTGTAAGGAAGAACGGAAGACCTTGTAGGGTTATTCCTACAACTGGCGGCAGAGCTGTTCCACACCTTCCACAATTCTTGGTCCCGGCCGTGTCACCGCCGGGACTACCGTGATGATTTCTATGGAGGGGTCAGGGTGTTCGGTTCCGGGTTGGCTGGTGATAAGTACCTGGTAAGGCGTACTCAGCAGGCTCTCGGCGGATACGGTAAATACAGCGCGGGGAACTTTGGCGAAGACGTTATGCAGGCGGGCCAGTTCGAGCACTTCATTCAGCCAGTGTCTGCCGCCGATCGTCATGGGGGGGCTGGGCCATATTTCGTAGTAGGCGGTTTTCCGTGGCGCATCTGATCGTTGTGCACAGGCGGCTTGGAGTTTTCTGCTGAACAAATGGGCGGCTTGTTTGCCCCGTTCCGGCGTCCCGACCAGTTTGCCCAGTTTTTCAAGGGTGTCCGCAATGGTTTCCAGCTTTTTGGGTTCGCTGAGGAAAAGAGGAATGCCGGATTCCTTCAGCCATTGCATATCGCCGGGGTGGTTGCCGGATGCCCAGGCGATTACCAAGTCGGGTTGGGACATCAGGAGTCGTTCCCTGTCCAGACCGCCCAGGGTGCTTATTGTGGGAATATGCTTCATGGCATCCGGGTAGTCGAAAAAACTGGCGGCAAGGACAATCTTCTTCTCCGCCTGGATGGCGAGGAGCATTTCTGTGGCATGGGGCGCCAGGGTGACGATACGCGCTGCCGGAGAAGGCAGGGTGACCGTGCGGCCCAGGTCATCCTGTACCCGGATCTGTGCTTGTGCCAAACCGGATAACAGCAGGAAGAGCAACAGAATAACTTGATCCAGCAGTCTATTCATTGCTGAATCAGCAGGGAATGGTACCGACCCCAGTCAAAGGCGGGGCCGGGATCGGTTTTTCTGCCCGGAGCAATATGTTCATGGCCCACGATACGATCCCGGGTGATGCGCGGACAGGCATCCAGGATTATCTGACTGAGCCTGGCCAGGCTTCGGTACTGGGCATTGGTGTAGGGTAGCTCATCGGTTCCTTCGAGTTCGATGCCAACAGAAAAATCGTTGCAGCGTTCCCGCTCCTGAAAGCAGGACTCCCCCGCATGCCAGGCGCGCTTATGCAAAGGCACGAATTGCAGTATCTCCCCATCCCTCCTGACCAGAAAATGAGCGGATACCTTGAGGTGGCTGATTTTCCTGAAATAAGGATGCCTCGATACGTCCAACCTGTTGAGGAAGAAATCTTCAATCCATGAGCCACCAAACTGCGCCGGAGGCAGGCTGATGTTGTGGATGACCAGCAGGTCGATATCAGTACCTCCAGGCCTTTCATCACAGTTGGGGGAAGGGCATTGGCGAGCAACGGACAGCCAGGATTCAGAGGGGGTTTTCATGCTTGATGACAAGGGATGGCAGGGAATGAATATAACGAGTTATAATCCTTTCTACTCAATAAGTTGTATATATATTTTATATTTAACTTTAAATTTGGCCGGATTTCCTTTATAAACAAACACCAAGTGCTGTGGTAGGTCAGGGAATTGATGTGATTTGATTCAAAGGAACTGTGGCTGCAATTGGATTCGTCCTGGTATTGCTGTCAAACTACTTACAGCTGAATAGTGTGACAGATTATTTCGGGTTTGCAACAGGAGCCATTGAGCCGGGTTTGACCTTATCCATATGCCACAGTCGAACAGACAACCCCTGACGCTGGTTCAGAAACAGCAGCTGCATATCGAGTTCAGTGCCCAGCTACGCTACTGGATAGATGCCAATATCGATCGATTTTTCGAACAGTTGGATGAGGTATTGTTCGGCCTCGCAGAACAGGCGGCCAGTGACCTTGTCCAGCGAAGCTATATCGACGCCATTCGAGAGCTGCGTCAGAACAGGGAAAAACTGAGCAGCAATTATCGTTCACGCGTAATGCTCGCCACCGAGAAGTTTTTCCTGGATTTCCGATCCTATCAGCGGGAATTTTTACGTACTCAGGTTCATATCGGCCAGGAAGAGAATTCCATGGAGCTGATCAACCAGGACGTGCTGGAAGAAGATCTGGCAATAATGCGTGTTGCCCATCATGCAGAAAACCGCTGTCTATCCAGACTGAAGATGCTGGCTGCATTGCTGGTGCCGATGACACCCTCTCATTCGCTCAAACCCGGCGAGGTGCCTGTAGCGCCTGGGATCCTTGCAAATGCGCTGCAGCATGTGCTGCAGGAATGGAGCGGAGATCTGCAGACCAAGCTCTCCTTTTACGAAGTCTTCGGCAGAGAATGCCTGGATAGGCTGGAAAAACTCCATTCCGATCTAAGCGTATTACTTGAAAAAGCCGGGCTGACACCCCTACAGAAGCCGGAACCGATCCGGCAGCAAAGGGAGCGGTCAAGAGCCGGAACGACGGGTGATCCCCCCCGACGTCTAGGACAGATGGATGAAAGCACCTTATTCGGTGTTGTGGCGCTGGTGCGTCAACTCGAAGATCAACAGAGGGAATCCCTGGGTCTGCCCACTCAGAAGAACGCTCATGTTGCTGAAGACTGGCCGGTGGCATCTGCTGAAACCATCACCAATGTAATTGGCATTCTGCAGTACGAACTGTCCCGGAACCCACCGAGCGATATTCGCCAGGCGCGGGTCACGCAAAATGCTCTGAAGGGGCAACTGGTCGCCGAGCTCGAAAAGACTGCCACTGATCAGAAAGTCCGTTTGCAACGTATCGATCAGCACATCATCGATGTGGTGAACATGTTGTTCGAGTATATTTTGGATGATCAGATCATCCCCGCGCAGATGAAGGTACTGTTGGTGCGTTTGCAAATGCCGGTATTGCGCGTTGCCCTTGAAGACAAGTCTTTCCTTACGGATCGATCTCATCCGGTGAGGGATCTGTTGAACAATCTTGCCGCTGCTGCGTCGCGTTGGGCGGATGAAGGCGATTATACAGAAAAGAGTATTTATGGCCGCATCGAACAGGCGGTGCAGAGGATTCTCAACGAGAATACCGCAGGCGTGGATCTGTGGATGGAAGTAAATGCGGATTTTGAAAACTATGTCCTGAACGAAGAGCGAGGTGCCAGCGTCGCAGAAGAACGCCTCTCCCAGGTCGCCAAGGGCAAGGAGCGACTCTCCCTGGCCAGGCAGGAGGTTGATGACTATCTTACCCGGCTCCTGCCGGCAGCCTTGCCTGCGCCTGTTTATCAGATTATCGATGAGGTCTGGCGTGATGTCATGACGCTGATCCTGTTGCGAGAGGGTCAGGGCAGCAATGAATGGAAGAAGGCCGTTCGGGTTCTGGAACGTTTGATAGACAGCATCATACCCCGGGCCGATCCGGAAGAACGGCAGGCCCAGATGGCAAAGGTTCCCCTGTTGCTTGCGGACTTGCGCCGTGGGTTCTCATCGATCTCCTATGACAGCGGCCGCGCTGCAATGATGTTCAAGCAATTGCAGCATTGCCATGTAACTACTTTGCGCGGGTTGCAGCCGGCCACGATGAAATACCAGCCCCAGGATGGAGATAGCCAGGAGGACGGCAGTCTCGAGAAAATTCTCGATGATGAATTTATTCATCAGGCGATCGACCTGAAGCCCGGTGAATGGATTACCTGGACGACGGGTTCAGGCAAGGAATTGCGGGGCAAATTGTCCTGGCGAAGTGAAGTGACCGACCTGATGTTGTTTGTCGATCTGCGTGGACGCCGCGTGGCAGAGATGTCCAGCAGCGAGTTGGCTGATCTGCTGCGCAGCGGGCGTGCCACCATCCTGACGAATATCGATCGTCCAATCATCGAACGGGCACTGTCTGCTATTTACAATACGCTTTCCCGGCAAATCCCGGCGCATGCCCTGCCAGCCTGAGTTCCCCAATTTCATGGCAAAGCATCAGCTGCGCAGAAGCTGTTTGCTTTCCAAGATCCTGAAACAGATTCATTTCCCTCTGTACCCGGAAACAACTGTCTCCACAGCATTTCATTAGCGTAGATACCGGAAAGTCTCTGCCCTGAAGGTCGTCAGCATCGTTTCTCCTTCCACCTCATCGCTGCAGAATTGCTACAATCCCAGCTTTTCCGGACGCCGTCTTTGGCGACCCGCAACCGACTGGAGAAACCCATGGCAGAAAAGATGACAGATTCAGGACTGAAATATGATGACCTGGAAGAAGGTACAGGCACGGAAGCTGTGGCTGGCACCCAGGTGACCGTCCACTATACCGGATGGCTGGTGGATGGCAGCAAGTTCGATTCCAGCCTGGACAGGAATCAGCCATTTCAATTTGCCCTGGGTCAGGGACAGGTCATCCGCGGCTGGGATGAAGGTGTGCAGGGCATGAAAGTGGGCGGCAAGCGCAAGCTCACCATCCCGTCCGAGCTTGGCTATGGCGCGGCTGGGGCGGGTGGCGTGATCCCCCCCAATGCCACGCTGGTATTCGAAGTGGAACTGCTCGAAGTCGGTTGATGCTTCCGGATTGCAGGCAGATAGAGGCGGATGTCAGCCGGGCGCTGGCAGAAGATGTCGGCAGGGGGGATCTGACCGCTGCCCTGGTGCCTGCAGATCATTGCGTACAGGCACAGCTGATCTGCCGGCAACAGGCGGTGCTCAGCGGCATTGCCTGGGTCGATGAAACCTTCCGCCAGGTGGATGACAGGGTGGAACTCGAATGGCATCTTGCCGATGGCGATCCGCTGACGGAAAACCAGCGGGTGTGCAGCATCCGGGGTTCTGCCGCCAGCATCCTGACGGCGGAGCGAACCGGGCTGAATTTCCTGCAAACCCTGTCTGGCACAGCCGTGCTGACAGCAAGCTACGTGGAAGCGGTGCGGGGCACAGGTGTAAATATTCTGGATACGCGCAAGACACTGCCCGGCCTGCGCCTCGCCCAGAAATATGCTGTGACCTGCGGTGGCGGCGTCAATCATCGTATCGGCCTGTATGATGCGATCCTGATCAAAGAGAACCATATCGCGGCGGCAGGCTCCATACCGGCAGTGCTCGCACGCGCCTGGCACCTGCATCCCGATGTGCCCGTGGAGATCGAAGTGGAAAGCCTCGATGAGCTCGGGCAGGCCCTCGAAGCCGGTGCCAAGCGGGTGCTGCTGGACAACTTCAGTCTGCAGCAGTTGCGCGATGCCGTGAAACTCAACGACGGTAAAGCCCGACTGGAGGCATCCGGCGGCGTCAACCTTGATACCATTCGCGCCATCGCGGAAACCGGGGTGGATGACATCTCGGTGGGCGCCCTGACCAAGGATATGCAGGCAGTGGACTTTTCCCTGCTGTTCACATGAGCAATGAACTTTTGACCAATTTATTGTCGAATTTAAGGCTTTTTGTCTGAAAACCCGGAAATGGATTCGGGCTTAACACCGAGGAATACACGTAAATGAAGAAAAAGAGAATCGTATTGATGTTGGCGGCTGCTGTTCTGGCAGGTCAGGTACAGGCGGCTGAGCTGAAGACCTTTGATCAACGCTACAGCTATACACTGGGTACGCGCATGGCGAAAATGCTCAAGGCGCAGGGTATCGGTGAGCTGGATGGCGTGGCTTTCGGCGCGGCCGTGGCTGACGTCATCAATGAGAAGCCGCTGCAGATGACGGATGAGGAAATGAGTGAGGTGTTGAAGATCCGCTCGGAAAAAGCCGCCAAGGAACGTGCCGAAAAAGCTGCCAAGGCGCTGGAGAAATCCAAAGCCTTCATGGCTGAGAATGCCAAGAAGCCGGGCATCACCGTGTTGGAAAGCGGTTTGCAGTACCAGGTCATCAAGCCGGGTACAGGTGAGTCACCAGAAATGACCGATACCGTGAAGGTACATTACGAAGGCCACACCACCGATGGCAAGAAATTCGACAGCTCTTATGACCGTGGCAAACCCGCTCAATTTGCGCTCAAAGGCGTCGTGAAGGGTTTTTCCGAGGCGCTGACT
>DTXR01000717.1 GCA_012962365.1 Chromatiaceae bacterium
CGCCTGGTCTGCATGGGCTGAGAAGCCACCAATGGTGAAGATATCAGCATGTACCGGGAACTCTTCTCCGAAGATACGTACGTTCTCGGCGCCGTCGATGATACGCCTGGCGAGGGTGCCTCTGGCAGCATAGCCCACAAATATGATGCTGTTTCTCTTGTCCCAAATGTTGTGTTTCAGATGGTGGCGGATGCGACCACCCGTACACATGCCGGAACCCGCCATGATGATGGCGCCGCCCTGTATCTGGTTGATGGCGATGGATTCGGCCGTTTCACGGGTGAAATGCAGCCCAGGCAGGTCGAAGGGATCGTTACCATCCCGGGATATCTTGAGGGTCTCGGTGTCGTAACATTCGGGATGCCGCCTGAATATCTCCGTAGCCGAGATGGCCATGGGTGAATCCAGAAACACGTTCAGGTAGTGTTTGATGTTGCCTTTTTCGGTACCTTCACGCAGGTAGTAGAGAATTTCCTGTGCCCGTTCCAGCGCGAAGGTTGGGATAATGACGTTGCCGCCGCGGTCAATGGTCGCGTTGACGGCGTCATAGAATTCATGGATAGACGGTTCCAGTTGTTTGTGTAACCGGTCGCCGTAGGTGGTTTCCATGACCACGGTATCCGCCTTTGGAGGCGTGGTGGGGCTGCGCAGGATGGGGCGATTGCCGCTGTTGCCCAGGTCACCGGAAAACAGTATGCGGTGACTACGCCCATCTTCTTCCAGCTCAAGAAAGATACTGGCTGATCCGAGTATGTGTCCCGCATCGATGAATGTAGCGTGGATGCCTGGAGCGATATCCAAAGATTGATCGTAGGATGCGCGTCGTCCGAAGCAGTCCAGGCTGTTGAGGGCGTCCAGTGTCGTATAAAGTGGCTCTATGTCGATAGGGCTTTTGCCGGCATGGCGTTTGGCTTTGCGTTGCTGGTAGCGAGCTTCTTCTTCCTGAAGGCCCGCTGAGTCAAGCATCACCAGCCGTGCCAGCTCTACAGATGCAGGAGTGGTGATGATCTCGCCCTTGAACCCCCGTTTCACCAGCAGAGGAATGCGTCCACAATGATCCAGATGTGCATGGGTAAGCAGCAGATAATCAATAGATCCGGGGTCGAAACCGAAGGGATTGGCATTTTCCTCGGCCAGCTCGCGCCCGCCCTGATACATGCCGCAGTCGATCAGTACGCGTTTTCCTGCGCATTCCAGCAAATGGCAGGAGCCGGTCACCCCCTGATCTGCTCCATGGAATGAAATCTTCACATCGTTGTCCCCGGTCAGCTAATGATTGTTTCCAAGAGGCTATGCGCCCCGTTGGGCTCACGGATTCAGGTTAAGGAAACCCTGATTAATTGGTCATTCCGGCGAAGGCCGGAATCTATGTGGTTGGTTCTACTGGATCCCCGCATTCGCCG
>DTXR01000718.1 GCA_012962365.1 Chromatiaceae bacterium
CCGGTGGACAGTTTGCGCTTCTTGTCCTCGTAGTAGTCACGGAACTTCTGGCGCTGTTCTTCTACCTGCTTGGCGATAGCCTCCAGCTGTTGCTGGGCCTCCTCGTTGCGCAGACGGATCTCGAACCACTGGATCTTGTCCAGGTCGGCCAGATAGCTCTTGGTGATCTTGGAACCGGCCTTGAGCTTGTTGGGTCCACCATCGGCCACCTTGCCGGTGATCATCTTCTCCACCCGCGTAAAGGTGTCTTCTTCCATGATGCGCTGCTGATCGGCGATGTCCTTGCGGATGCGATCCAGCTCCGCTTCCTGGATCTCCAGGGCGCGGGCGTCTTTTTCCACACCGTCACGGGTGAAGACCTGCACATCGATAACCGTACCGGAAACACCGGACTTGACCCGCAGCGAGGTATCCTTCACATCGGAAGCCTTCTCGCCGAAGATGGCGCGCAGAAGCTTTTCTTCCGGGGTCAGCTGGGTCTCGCCCTTGGGCGTGACCTTGCCGACCAGGATATCGCCTTCCTTAACCTCGGCGCCCACATAAACGATACCAGACTGATCGAGCTTGGCCAGAGCCGCCTCACCCACATTGGGGATGTCACCGGTAATCTCTTCCGAACCCAGCTTGGTGTCCCGGGCCTGGCAGGTGAGCTCCTCGATGTGGATGGTGGTGAAACGGTCTTCCTTCACCACATTCTCGGAGATGAGAATAGAATCCTCGAAGTTGTAGCCGTTCCAGGGCATGAAGGCCACGCGCAGGTTCTGACCCAAAGCCAGTTCACCCATGTCCGTGGAAGGGCCGTCAGCCATGACATCACCACGAGCCACCGTATTGCCCACCATCACCAGGGGACGCTGATTGATGCAGGTGTTCTGATTGGAACGGGTGTACTTGGTCAGGTTGTAAATATCTACGCCGGGTTCGCCAGCGATGGTTTCATCATCATTCACCCGCACCACGATACGGCTGGCGTCAACCGACTCAACCATACCGCCACGCTTGGCGACTACGGTCACGCCGGAATCCACCGCCACGTTACGCTCTATGCCGGTGCCCACCAGGGGCTTTTCCGCACGCAGGGTGGGCACTGCCTGGCGCTGCATGTTGGAACCCATTAGGGCACGGTTGGCGTCGTCGTGCTCA
>DTXR01000719.1 GCA_012962365.1 Chromatiaceae bacterium
GCCCTGAGCCGTCTGAACACGGCGGAAAAGAAAATCATCACTGTAGAAGACCCGGTGGAATAGCAGGTGGCGGGCATCAACCAGATCCAAGTCAAACCGCAGATCGACCTGACCTTCTCCAGTGCCCTGCGCTCCATCGTCCGTCAGGATCCGGACATCATCATGGTGGGGGAGATGCGGGATCTGGAAACGGCCCGTATCGCCGTGCAATCGGCGCTCACCGGCCACCTGGTGCTGTCCACCCTGCACACCAACGATGCGGCTGGCGGCATTACCCGCTTACTGGACATGGGCGTTGACGATTACCTGATTACATCCACTATCAACGGCATTCTTGCCCAGCGGCTGGTGCGGCGTTTGTGTCAGCATTGCAAGGAGGCCTACGAGCCCCTGCCAGAACTGATCGAGGAGCTGGCGCTGGACAAGTTTGTCGGGGAGGGCGAGCGCGTTACCCTGTATCACCCGGTGGGCTGCGAGGCATGCGGTGGCAGCGGCTACTTCGGCCGTCTTTCCCTCACGGAAGTGCTGGTGATGAACGATGAGCTTCGCCGCCTGGTCATGCGCCACGCAAACGCGGGCGAGATCCAGCAGGCGGCCATCGATGATGGGATGGATACCCTGCGGCAGGATGGCCTGCGCAAATCCGTGATCGGCCTGACCACCCTCGAAGAAGTCGCCAGGGTGGCAGAAGACTGATGCCCTTGTTCAGTTACAAGGCGGTACGCGCCAATGGCGAAGTGGAGGAAGGTGAGCTGGAAGCAGCCGATGAGGCAACGCTCGTACGCCAGCTTCAGCAGGACGGCCTCATGCCCATCCGCACCGGCCGTGCAGGCAGTGGACTGAAAGGGTTATTCAAGAGCCGCAAGCCCAAGGTGGATCAGGAGCAGGTCTTGCATTTCACCCGTGAGCTGGCCACCCTGCTCGAAGCAGGCATGACGCTGGATCGTGCCCTGCAGATTCTGGCCGAGTTATCCGACGACGAGGCGCTGGTACGCATGATGGAAAACGTGCGCGAGAAAGTGCAGGGCGGCGATACCCTGTCGTCGGCGCTGGAAGCCCAAGGCAAGATCTTCACGCCCCTGTACATCAGCATGATCAAGGCGGGAGAGGCCGGCGGCGTGCTGCACAATGTCCTGGATCGCCTTGCCGACTATCTCGAACGCTCCCAGGAGCTGCGCGAGAGCGTACGCTCCGCCCTGACCTATCCCACGATACTGCTCACCGTGGCGGGTCTGTCTGTCATCGGCCTGCTGGTAGGCGTGGTGCCCCAGTTCAGCCAGATGTTTGCGGACATGGGCAAGGCTCTGCCGTTGCCAACCCAGATCGTGGTGAACATCGGCAATGTCCTGACGCACTACTGGTGGGCCATTCTGGCGGCGGGGTTTCTGGGGGGCGCATTTGCCAGCAGACATTTTGCCCGCCCGGAGGTGAAAAGTCGCTGGGACAAGCGCCTGCTGCAGTGGCCGCTGCTGGGAGATCTCATCGCCAAGGTGGAAACGGCGCGCTTCACCCGTACCCTGGGCATTCTGCTGCACAATGGGCTGCCCTTGCTTATGGCACTAAACCTGGTAAAAGATGTCATAAACAACACCGTTATCGCCGAAACCATCGAGGAAGCGGCTGACAGCCTCAAGCGGGGCAAGGGTCTGGCCGACCCCCTGATTGAAAAAGGTGTATTGCCGCCCCTTGCCTTGCAGATGATCAAGGTTGGCGAAGAGTCCGGCGACCTGGAGCCCATGCTCAACAAGGTGGCGGATGTTTTTGATCGTGAAGTGCGCGCCAGTGTGAAACGCCTGCTGACCCTCCTCGAACCTGCGCTGATCGTCGGCCTGGGCCTGATCGTGGCTGGTATCATTGTGTCCATCATGCTGGCCATACTGGGCGCCAATGATCTGGCCATATAATATTCGGGAATAAC
>DTXR01000720.1 GCA_012962365.1 Chromatiaceae bacterium
GGTATTTCCAGCGCGCCGGCAACCCTCTCGAATCCTTGAGCACAAGCTTCCTGTAGTCATCGATCAGCCCCACCACGCCAAAACTCAGGGTAGTGAACAGCACGACCCAGACATAGCGGTTACCCAGGTCTGCCCACAACAAAACTGCGATGGAGACGGCCACCAGAATCAACGCGCCACCCATGGTCGGCGTACCGGCCTTGGAAAAATGACTTTCCGGCCCGTCATCCCGCACGGTCTGGCCGATCTTGTACTGGCTCAAGCGGCGAATCATCACCGGCCCGACCACGAAGGAGATCACCAGGGCGGTAAGTACGCCCAGGATGGCCCGCAGGGTGATGTAGTGAAAAACGTTGAACGCCGGGTCGAACTGCGCCAGATAATCGGTAAGCCAGATCAGCATGTGGTTATCTCCCCGCAGAGCGCCTTCACGGTTCTTTCCATAGCTGCTGATCGCGAACCCTTTACCAGCACCACATCACTGGATTTCAGCTCCGCCAGCAGACAGGCGATGAGCGCGTCCTGGTCGGCAAAATGCCTGGCGCCCCCGCCAAAGGCCTGGCTGGCCTTCTCGCTCAGGGAACCGCAGGTATAGAGCAGATCGATGCGACGATCGCTGGCCAGTTCGCCCAGCGCCGAATGCAGCTCAGCCGCGCCCTCACCTAGCTCCCCCAGATCACCCAGTACCAACAGCCTGCGCCCTGGGGCCCGGCTCAGCACGTCCATGGCCATGCTGGCCGAATCAGGATTGGCGTTGTAGCTGTCGTCGATGATCCATCTTGCAGTGGCACCAGGCAGTGGACACAGACGCCCGGGTACCGGTTGCAGGGATGCCAGGCCCTGCTCCATGTCTTCCCTTCCCGCCCCCAATACATGCGCTGCGGCAACGGCGGCAAGTGCATTCATACGATTGTGTTCACCGGCGAGGCGCATATTGATCTGGAGCTCATCCGTCGGTGTATGCACGACAAATGTACTGTGAAAACCGTCTTCGCCCCAGACCAGCTCCAGCGAGTCAGCCGGGCTGTAAATATCTGCAGCCTCACCAAGACCAAACCCCAGGCAACGATGAGAAGCCGCCAGTTGCCGCCAAAGATCCGCATAGTCGTCGTCGGCATTGAATACGAAAACACCGTCAACCGACAGGCCATTGAGTATCTCTGCCTTGGCCAGCGCCACGCCACGGAGGTCACCAAAACCTTCCAGGTGCGCACGCCCCGCGTTGTTGAGCACCGCCACATCAGGCTGTGTGATACGGCTCAGATAGTCGATTTCTCCCGGATGATTGGCTCCCATTTCCACGACGGCATAGTCTTCATCCTGCAGCCGGCACAAGGTCAGGGGCAAACCGATTTCATTGTTATAGTTGCCCCGGGTAGCCAGCGTCTTTCCCATACGGGAAAGGATGGCGGCGAGCATTTCCTTGACAGTGGTCTTGCCGTTGCTTCCCGTGATGGCCACCACACTGGCCTGCGAGCGGCGTCGCCAGGCTGCCGCCATCTGTCCCAGCCCGATGCGCGTGTCGGCCACCTGCACCCTGGGCAAATTCACCTCACAAGGTCTGCTGATCATGGCTGCAGCGGCGCCTTGCGCGACTGCGGTTTCCAGGAAATCATGTCCGTCGAATCGCGGGCCGGTAAGCGCAACATACAGATCGCCTTCTGCAAGAAGGCGGGTATCTGTACTGACCGAGCTGATCTGTACATCCTCACCAAGCAGGCTGCCGTGCAGCTCTGCAGCCAGTTCAGAAAGCTGGAAAGCGATCATTGCTTGCCTCCCAGGCTGCGCCGTACCTGCTCGATGTCGCTGAACGGCAGACGTTGCCCGCCAATCTCCTGCCAAGTTTCATGGCCTTTTCCTGCCACCAGAACGGTATCACCCGGCCCGGCTTGTTGAATCGCGGTGGCGATGGCTTCGGCACGATCAGGAATGACCAGCGCCTCTCGGGGCGTTTCCATGCCTTCCAGAATATCTGCGATGATCGCTGCCGATGATTCGTTCCTGGGATTGTCGTCGGTAATGATCACGCCATCTGCCAATGCTTCGGCCAGTGTTCCCATTTGGGCGCGTTTGCCCCGGTCGCGGTCACCGCCGCAGCCAAACACACAATAGAGCCGTCCGCTACCGTGCGCCCGCAGGCTAGACAGGGCTTTTGCCAGGGCATCTGGCGTATGAGCGTAATCAACAACGACCAGAGGTTGTTCTCCACCACCGGCTTTCTGCATGCGACCTGGCACGGTCTCCAGTTTTTCGAGCCGGGCAATGGCCTGATCCATGGGCACACCCCAACCCAGCATCACCGCCAGCACCAGCGAAAGATTATCTGCATTGAAATCACCCAGGAGTCGGCTGTTGATTTCTCCTTGTCCCCAGGATGAGGAAAAGCGCAGATGCAGCCCGTCGGGGCGTTGCTCCATGGCTTCGATACAAACGAACTCTTCTGCCCCCAGGGTATTTCCACCTCGATGGCAGGCGATGGTTGACACCCTGCCCTGCAGCCTGACCAGAAGCTCTGCACCTGCTTCATCGGCAGCATTGATGACCGCCAGTTGCAAATCAGGGCTTTCGAATAAACGTCGCTTGGCTGCCGCGTAGGCGCGCATGGAGCCGTGGTAATCCAAATGATCACGGCTCAAATTGGTAAATACGGCAGTATGAAAAGGCACGGCGGCCAGACGATACTGATGCAAGGCATGGGAAGATACCTCCATGGCCACGGCTCCGGCCCCCGCGTCTTTGAGGTCGGCCAGAAGACGCTGGGCCTGCACTGCATCCGGTGTGGTATGGGTAGCGGGTTGCAAATCACCGGGAAAACCATTGCCCGTGGTGCCAGTAACCGCGCAATGCCATTCTTCCGGCAGGGCTTGCGCCAGAAACAGGCTGACGCTGGTTTTGCCATTGGTTCCCGTTACTCCTGCCATGCGCATGTCCTGCGCCGGGTTTCCATAAAACGCTGCTGCGATGCCACTCACTAGGGGACGCAAACTCTCGACCACCACGATGGGTATAGAATGCCCAAGTCGGCAAATGCGCTCCTGAGGCCAGTCTTGCGTCGCTTCGGCAAGCGCCAGCGATGCGCCGCGATCGAGCGCCTGCTGCAAGTGCTCCAGGCCATGCCCCTGGCTGCCGCCCACCGCAAGAAACAGGTCATCCTGCCCGATCTCTCTGCTGTCCATGCTCAGACCACAGACGGGCAACTGCTTCCAGCTGCCATCCGGCAGATTCAGGGAGGCAAGCAATTCACCAGCCAACCAGCCGGTACGCTGCTGTTGCGCCCGGGCCATCAAGGCTTTGCCTCCGCATGAGCAAGGCGCACTGTCTGATTATGAGCCAGCGCATCCGGTGCTACGTTCAGCAGTCTCAGCGCATCATCCATGACCGCAGAAAACACTGGGGCCGCCACGAGGCCCCCGTAATATTGCTTGCCCCGGGGTTCGTTGATCATGACGGCGACCACCAGGCGCGGATCACTTGCCGGCGCCATACCGGCAAACAGCGAAAGATATTTGCGCTGGGTATAACCACCTTTTCCTGCTTTCTTGACCGTACCTGTCTTGCCCGCCACCCGGTAGCCCGCCACCGCCGCCTTCGTCGCCGTGCCACCCGGGGCAACCACGGATTCCATCATATGACGCACTTCCATTGCAGTCTTGCGACTGAATATCCGCTTACCTTCAGGAATGGCATCTCTGCGCAACAGGCTGACAGGACGGTGTACGCCATCGGCTGCAATCACCGCATAGGCCTGAGCCAGTTGCAGCACAGACACGGAAATACCGTAACCATAGGAAAGCGTGGCCTGATCGATACGCGCCCAGTTGGTTGCCGGCCGCAACTGGCCGCTCGCCTCGCCCGGGTAGCCGGAACCCGTTTTCTTGCCAAAGCCCATGGCAACGAGGTAATCCCTGAATCGTTCCTTCGGCAGAGACAGGGCGATCTTTCCTGCCCCCACATTACTGGACTTCTTGATGATGGTTTCAATATCCACCACACCCAGATTGTCATGATCCTTGACCCTGAATTTCCCCAGTTTGAAAAACCCGGGATTGGTGTCGATGCGCGTATCTGCCTCGATCACCCCAAGATCCAGGCCGACAGCAACGGTCAGCGGCTTCATGGTTGAGCCCGGCTCGAAAACATCGGTAACGGCCCGGTTCCGCAATCGCCCGCCGCGAGCGCTGCGACTGCTGTTGGGATTGAACCCGGGCTGATTCACCATCGCCAGAATTTCACCTGTTTTCACATCCAGCATCACGATCGAGCCGGAGATGGCGTTGTGCTTTTTGATCGCGGCCTTGAGCTCACGATAGGCAATGTATTGCAGGCGCTGATCAAGACCAAGAGCCAGGTTCTTTCCCGGCTGCGGCATGCGCAGGCTTTCCACATCCGCCACGACCTGCCGACGCCCGTCGCGCAGCACCCTTTTCAGCCCCGGCTTGCCCGCCAGTTGCTCGTTGAAGGCGTATTCCAGGCCTTCCTGTCCGATATCATCAAGATTGGTGAAGCCGATGACATGGGCGAAGATTTCACCATCCGGGTAATAACGGCGATATTCCCGGGTCGTCTGCAGGCCCACGATGTGATTTTCCTTGGCCACGTCCATCACCGCCTGAGCTTCTTCAGGCGGCAGTCGGCGCTTCAGATAGACGAAATGCTTGTGGCTGTATCTCGCCAGACGACGGCGCAGGTCATCCAAGCCAATATCCAGCGCCTTCGCCAGCGGCTGCAGGGTGTCCGCATTGGGGCGCAACAGACGGGGATTGGCGGCAATGGAGTCCACCGGCGTGCTCATGGCCAGTACGGCGCCATTCCTATCGGTGATTGCTCCGCGATGCGCAGGCACCCTGACCTGATCGAGATACCGGTGATCGCCCTCCGACTGCAGGAAGTCCCGCTCGAAAATCTGCTGGTCCACTGCCCGCCAGATCAAGCCGCTCACCGCAACCATGAGAATGGTGAGTACGACACGACGCCGGCCCACGTAGGCCTTGGGCAGCGCTTCCGCCCGCTTGTGCATCTTTGCCCGCTTTTCCCGTCTAGCTGCCATGATGTCCTTTGATTACGATGACTTCGTCTGCCCTTGGCATACGCATTTTCAGTTTCTTTCTCGCGCTGGCTTCGATGTGGGCTGGGGTTCCCCATGCACCATGCTCGATAAGCAAACGCTCCCATTCGATAGCCGCTTCATCAACCTGCGCATCCAGCGCCTTCAGCTCCCCAAACAGCACTCGAGAACGATACTTGGCATGCACGACAGCAATGGCAGAACCCAAAACCACCACTGCCAGCACCAGCAGCATCCACAACTGCGAACGCTTCATGCCTGCTTTTCGGCAACACGCATGATGGCGCTACGCGCCCTGGGGTTATCCTGCAATTCTTTCTCGTCAGCCCGCACCGGCTTTCCGATGACCTTCAGGATTCCCGGTATCAACTGCTTTTCCATGACAGGCACCCCCTTGGGCAGCACATCACCCCGGGATTTGTCCCGCATGAAACGCTTGACGATCCGGTCTTCCAGGGAATGGAAGCTGATGACCACCAGCCGGCCACCAGGCGCCAACACGTCAACCACTTGTTCCAGACCTTCCTTCAGGTCATCCAGTTCCCTGTTTATATGAATGCGGATGGCCTGGAAACTGCGGGTCGCAGGGTGCTTGTGACGCTCCTTTACGGGACTGGCCCTGAAAATCAATTCCGCCAACTGTTTCGTGGTATTCAGGGGCTCAAGCGCCCGCTGTTCCGCCACTGCACGGGCGATACGCCGTGAAAAACGCTCCTCGCCGTACTCCCACAGCACTCGAGCAATCTCTCCTTCCTCTGCTGTTGCCAGCCACTGGGCCGCACTCATCCCGGCTGTCCTGTCCATGCGCATGTCCAGCGGTCCTTCCTGCTGAAAGCTGAATCCGCGACCAGCATCATCCAGCTGAGGCGAAGACACACCGAGATCCAGCAGGATGGCATCCACTTTTCCGCAGATGCCCTCCTGCTCCGCAATGTCACGCAGACGGGAAAAGCTGCTGTGATACAAATGCAGCCTGGACTCATGGGGGAATTTTTCTTTTCCATAGGTAATGGCCTGCTCATCCTTGTCCAGGGCAACGAGGCAGCCGCCCTTTCCCAGGCGATTCAGGATCGCAGCACTGTGCCCACCTCTTCCAAAGGTGCCATCCACGCAAC
Organism: Chromatiaceae bacterium; assembly: GCA_012962365.1. Lineage (GTDB taxonomy): Bacteria > Pseudomonadota > Gammaproteobacteria > Chromatiales > Chromatiaceae > Thiolapillus. The sequence continues at coordinate 6,181 of DTXR01000720.1, forward strand.
AACTGTCATGCCGGATATTCATCGCCTCGATTGCTTCCTCAAACAAAACCGGCTTGTGCAGCGCCGTGGTAGTCACCTACAGCGCCAGATTGGCCAGTTCTTCTGACATCTCGGATTCCGGCTGGTCGATATCGCCCAGCCATTCTTCCCTTTTGGTAAACCATGCCTGCTCGTTCCAGATCTCGAACTTGCGACCCTGCCCCACCAGAGCCACCTGCTTGTCCATATCCGCATATTCACGCAGGCCGCTGCTGAGCAGGATCCGACCCTGGCCATCGAGTTCCAGCTCGGAAGCATGCCCAAGCAGCAGACGCTGCAGGTTCTTATTATGTTTCTTCAAGGCCGGCAGCCGCATGACTTTCTGCGCAACTTCCTGCCACTCGCTTTCCGGGTAAAGCCACAGACAACGCTCGTAGGGATTAATGGTCACCACCACACCTGAACCATCAGACGCACCCAGCTCTTTCCGATACTTCACCGGAATGGCCAGACGTCCTTTTGCGTCCAGATTTAAAGTGTTGACACCAAGAAACACAATTACCCCTTTTTCCCCACAATTCCCCACATTGCATTGAATAATAGGCCTTACTCCCCACACGGTCAAGCTGGAAAGCAGAAAAAAGTCTTAATTCTCAATAGCTTACGGAATCACGAAAAAAGCAGAAAAAAATCGAACAAACAAAGGGGTGCGCAACGCACTTAAAGTGAATTGTTAGGAGTGTCGTGTAAAATAATCGGAAAAATGAGAAGCAGTGAAGGGAAGACGGTCTGTAAGCCGGGTTCTGTCAACAGTTTGCACTGCCGAGATAGTCATTCATCTGGGTCGTCCGTCACCGGACGCCTCAAGCAACCTACCCGGAAGCTTCTGCGGGCCGCAGCATGTGCTTCCCTATTTGGTCTTGCTCCAGCCGGGGTTTACCCTGCCACTACCGTTACCGGCAGCGCGGTGTGCTCTTACCGCACCATTTCACCCTTACCGGCTAAAGGACACCTCTATTAATTCATGGATCAGCGACTTGAAC
>DTXR01000721.1 GCA_012962365.1 Chromatiaceae bacterium
CGACCAACCACTGCGCATCACCGGTTTCTTCCAAACGCTGATCCGCCTGTTGCAGCGCGGCCAGGGCCGTACCCACATCATCCGCCAGTTGCAGGCGCTGGAGAGCCAGTTGCACCAGGTATTCCGCTTCGGCCACCATCCAGCGCTTATCGGGTTTCCCCAGGCGGTTGCGCAGATCGGCAATGATTGCGCGCAGCTCCACCTCCCGCTGTTGCATGCGGTTGCGCTCTGCGGTGAGAAGATCTGACTGTTTCCTGAATGCACGTTTGTAATCGGTCAGCGTATCCCTTTGCTGACTGGTTTGGCCGGTTTGCCTGTTCAGCAACCGCTGTTGGGCCTGCAGGGCTTTCTGCGCCTGTTCGATACTCTGCTGCAGTGCCCGTTGAACTTCGCCGGCAGCTTTGGCTCTGGCTGTCATCTGGGCCAAGTTCTGTTGCAGGTTCTGCCAGTAGACATAGGCCAACCCGGCCACAGTAACGGTCACCAGCAAAGCCAGCAGCGCCAGTATGGCCGGCAGACGGCCAGAAGGCCGCGGCACTGGCAGTTCATCCGCGCTCATGTCGATGACAACCGTGTGCTGCTCAGCGGTTTTCTTCATGCAGTCGCCGGTTCACGGTGTCCACGGTCTTGGCCACCACCATGTCGGAGGTGACGTTCAGAGAGGTGCGCGCCATATCGAGGATGCGATCCACCACGACGATCAGCGCCATGTACTCGATGGGCAGATTGGCCTGGTTGAGTATGACCACCATCATGACAAGAGATGCGCTGGGCAGCGCCGCCACACCCACGCTCAGGGCCACCACGGTGAAGCCCAGCAGCAGCTGGTCCCCCATGCTCATGGCCACCCCGGCGAGGTTGGCGATATAGAGCACGGCGATGGTCAGATAGGCGGCCGTGCCATCCATGGACACTGTGGCGCCCAGGGGCAGCACGAAACTGGCCGTATCCTGCTTCACCCCGCCTTTTTCCACGGCAACGCGCATGCTCACCGGCAGGGTGGCGGCACTGGACGCGGTGGAAAAAGCCATCAGGGGAACTTCCTTGATGCGATTAAGATATTGCCACGGGTTGATGCGCGCAAACAGCATCATCACCATCGGCAGGGTCACCAGACCATGCAGCAGCAGTACACCCAGCACCAGTAGAATGTACTTCCACAGATCGATGATAGTCTGCACTCCCTGATCGGCCACCACGTAACTGATCAAGCTGAACACACCCAAGGGCGTAAACAGGATCACCCAGCGCGCCAGTTTGAGCATGGCCTCGCTGATGCCCGTAAATACATCCAGCATCACGCTATGGTGTTTTTCCTCCAGGTACAGGCTGGCAACCCCGAACAGGACGGCAAACACGATCACCTGCATCATGGAGCCGGTGGCCAGCGCATTGAATATGTTGGTGGGGATGAAGCTGAGCAACATGGCGCCCAAGGAGAACGGCGCGACCTCTTTCGCCCGGTCGTAGCTCAGGCCTTCCGATGAAACAGCTTCTCCGATGGGAAAGGCATTCATGGCGACAATAGCCAGCAGCACCGCAAGGGCGGTGGTGACAACATACAGGCCGATGGTCTTCAGGCCGATGCGGCGCAGTTGCTCCAGCCCTCCCAGCCCAGAAATGGCGACGTAGATGGATGCAAACACCAGGGGTACGACCAGCATCTTGAGGAAGGCCACGAAAGCCTTGCCCAGCGCCTTTTGTGCCAGTGCCCATTCGGGCAGGAACATGCCGAACAGGACACCCAGGACGATGCCGATCACCACCAACCGGTTGGTGGCCTGTTCACTGGTCAGATAACGCAAAAAAGGTTTCATTCAGGGTTGTTCCTTATGTCACACAGAGCCTCGAGAATACCACGATCGCCGGCCACATCCGTCACCCAGACCTTCCTGCACCCCAGGTCGAAGGCGTGTTCGGCAGTGCGTTCGCTGAGCACCACCAGCGGCGTGATCTGCAACAAACGCTTACCTTCTTCCCCCAGCAATTGTATGAGATTGTCCAGCAGCTCCGAGCTGGTGACGGTCACTGCATCCACCATTTGCTCCCACCCGCGTACCAAATTGGCTGAGTTTCGTGCTGGCACACGCCGCTCGTAAACCTCTGCATAGGCTACAGCCGCACCACGTTTCTCCAGTTCCTGGCGCAGCAATTCGCGCCCGCCCCTGCCGCGCACGATGATCACTTTTCTGTTCTGCATGTCCGACAGCGCATCTAGGGCGAGAAGCCCCTCGCTGTCGAAGCGCTGCTCCGGCACCAGGGTAGCGGGCAAACCATACTCGTCGAGGGCTGCTGCCGTCGCTTCGCCGATAGCGGCAACTTGCAGCTCCAGCGGCAGCTCATTGGGAAGCAGAGGGAAAGCATGCACCACGGCGTTCGCGCTGACAAAAATCAGCAGGCTGCCGGGAGTGATTGTACCCAGCAGCTGTCGGGCCGGTTGGGGGTCTTCCATCGCTGCGATTTCCATGGCAGGAAAGCGCAGGGGGCGCCCATGAGCCGCCTCGATCATCCTGCACAGGTTATCTGCCTGATCTGCAGGACGCGTAACCAGTACGCTCAATCCACGCAGCTGACAATTCATGTGTTCTGATAGAGCTCCTTGAGAATTGCCGCTGCCCCGGCGGCCAGCAGGCGTTCGGCCAGGGTCACGCCCAGAGCTTCCGCTTCAGCCCGGTGGCCTTTGATCTCGTCGCGGATGATGGTCTTACCGTCCACGCTGCCCACCAGTCCCCGCAACCAGAGTTCATCACCGTTGAGAATCGCATGGCCGGCGATGGGCACCTGGCAACCACCTTCCAGCCGGTTGTTCATGGCACGTTCTGCCCGCACACGGCTGGCGGTATCCGCATGATGCAGGGGAGCAATCAGTTTGTTCACCCGCTCGTCATTGGCTCGGCATTCGATGCCCACGGCCCCCTGGCCGATGGCCGGCAGGCTCTGTTCCGGCTCGATATAGGCGCGGATACGGCTACCGAATTCCAGGCGAATTAGACCGGCAGCGGCGAGGATAATGGCGTCGTATTCGCCATCATCGAGCTTGCGCAGCCGGGTGTTCACGTTGCCGCGCAGGGGCAGCAGTTCCACATCTGGCCGGTGAGCCATGATCTGGCTCTGCCGGCGCAGGCTGGAGGTGCCCACTCTTGCTCCCAGGGGCAGCTCATCCAGGCTGGCGTATTCGTTGGACACGAAGGCGTCACGAGGATCTTCCCGCTCCATGATCACGGGCAGATGCAGGCCGTCGGGAAGCTCCACCGGCACGTCCTTCATGGAGTGCACCGCGATATCGGCACTGCCTTCCAGCATGCCCTGCTCCAGTTCCTTCACGAACAGTCCCTTGCCACCAATCTTGGCCAGGGGTGTATCGAGGATCTTGTCGCCCTGGGTGCTCATCCCCAGCAACACCACCTCAATACCGGGGTGGGCGGCCCGCAGGGCAGCGGCAACATGTTCCGCCTGCCACATGGCGAGGGGGGATTTTCGGGTGGCGATACGAATCGGGTCAGTGCTCATGCAGGCATGTCGTCTTGAATTGGGAGATGCGACAGTATGCCAAAAATCAGGCAGGCATGACAGAAGGCATGGGCCACGGACTGATTAGTCAGCGCTGTAGCCGAATACCTTGCTGAAACGCCGGCGATCAGGCCTCGCTCGCGACACCGGCCACAGGGATATCCTGGCACACCACCAGGTCCCTCCCCTGATCCTTGGCATCGTACATAGCCTGGTCCGCCCTGGACAACAGACTCTCTGGCGTACTTTCATCGTCGGGGATGGCGCTGGCGGTGCCACAACTGATCGTCAGGCGCAGCCCGCGTCCCGCTACCGGCCCGGAAATAACGAAATCCAGCGCGGCAATATCGCGGCGCATCGCTTCAGCAACCTCGCATGCCGCCTCTGCGGAGGCGCCCGGCAGCAACAGGACGAACTCTTCCCCGCCCAACCGCGCGACTACTTCGCCCGCCCGGCGGGCATGGGAGGCCAACGCTTCAGCAACCTGTTTCAGGCATTCATCTCCCGCCTGGTGCCCATATCTGTCGTTCACGCGCTTGAAATAATCCACATCGATCATGATCAGAGACAGGCACTGTTCATGACGCTTCGCACGACGCCATTCTTCATGAAGATGCTCGAAAAAACTGCGGCGATTGGCCAGCCTGGTGAGATCATCGGTCAACGCCTGTTTCTCGAGACGCCGATTGACCTGGTTGAGCCGGGCGCGCTCTTTCTTTAGTTCTTGCTGCAGCAGATACCCGCGACGGCTGTCGTATTCCATGGAATAGCAGGCCACCATGCCCATGAAGTTGGTCGTGACACAAAAGAAGTTTCCTGCGATCAGTTCCCACTCACTGGCATCCCCCCACCAGACATTGGCCAGGTTGTAGGCGACGATCCCCAGCCAGTTCGCGGCTGTGGCCCACACAAAGCGTATGCGTGCCACGGTATAGCCGTACAGCGCAACCAGCATCAGGCCACCGACATAGACATCGTTCATCTCAGCGGGTATTACCACTGTCATGGCGACGATCGCCAGATTACCTATAATCAGGGACAGCGCCATGAGCTGCTGACTGAAACGCCAGTACATTCTCCCGGCGAGCGCCAGCATGATCAGCAGCAGGGGCAGGAGGGAATACACATAGCGAATACCCCACAGCTCCTCTACCAGCCGAGGATAGAGCAACCAGTCGAGTGCCCCGAAAAGGCAATACAAACCCACTGCCAACCCCATGGCCAGCACAGACTGGTAGTGAAATCGCCGACTGTAGTTCTCACGAAATGATCGCTCGACTTCAGGCGCTTGGAAGGACAGCGTGATCAGGTTAATATCCAGCATTTCCCAAAAACAGTAGATTGCCTAACGGCTACAGGGTAACGCATCCGGCCACACAGAGATAGCAGCAGCTAATTCCCCATCATCAATGAACCAGACACGCAAACAAACTCCCTGCCAGACCGCCGCCCTGCATGATTTCCAGCAAGTCGTCATCGACGCATCTCGGGTAAAACCCGTCGTCGTGGATTTCTGGGCAGACTGGTGCGCCCCCTGCCACGCCATCGCACCTCACTTGCAACGGGTCATGGACGAAATGGCTGACCGGGCCTGTCTGGTGAAGGTCGAGGTGGATGAAGGCGAAAACATGAAGCTGGCAGGCAGGTACAAGCTGCGGGGATTCCCCACCATCATGCTGTTCGTGGATGGTGAGGAATGCGCTCACTTTGCCGGCAACCGGGCCAGCCACTGGATTCGGGACTGGCTGGAACAGCATCTGCCACACTGAAACAGGGTGTCGGTTCACAACAGCTTGGCAGTTTAAGGTTAAAATAGCGCGTTCTGAAACACAGGATCACCTCATGCCCTGGCTACAAGCACATCTGGAAGTGGACAAATCCCAGGCCCCTCTCATCGAGTTGCTGTTCGAACAGATGGGCGCGCTGTCCATTACGCTCGTCGATGCCAGGGACGAACCCATGCTGGAACCCCCACCGGGGACGACCCCCCTCTGGAACCAGACCCGGGTGACCGCCCTGTTCGAAGGCGACACCAATGCGGACGACCTGCGCGCCCGCATCGACCAGACCCTGGTTAGCGATAACAGCCGTGAACTGCAACTGGACGTGCTCGAGGATCAGGCATGGGAACGGGCCTGGCTGGATCATTTCCAGCCCATGCAGTTCGGCAGGCATCTGTGGATCTGTCCCACCGGCAAGCAGGTGAGCGCATCCGGAGCCACCATCATTCAGTTGGATCCCGGCCTGGCTTTCGGCACAGGCACCCACCCCACGACCGATCTTTGCCTTCAATGGTTGGATAGCGCCAAGATCCAGGATCAGACGGTCATCGATTTTGGCTGCGGCTCCGGCATCCTGGCCATAGCAGCACTGAAATTGGGTGCTACCCACGCCATCGCCATGGATCACGACCCCCAGGCCCTCATCGCCACCACCAACAACGCCCGGCAGAATGGCGTCGCCGATCGCCTGGAGACCTGCACGCCGGATACTTTCGACCCGGAACCTGCCGATGTGGTGCTGGCCAACATCCTTGCCAATGTGCTGATCGAGCTTGCAGAGCAAATCGAGCCTCTGGTCAAACCCGGGGGACGGCTGGTTCTTTCCGGCATCCTGGCCCATCAGGCTGAAGATGTCATGCGGGCCTACACGCCCCGGATCAGCTTCCTCCCACCCACCAGGCTCGAAGACTGGGTTCGCCTGGACGGGGTGCGTAAATGAAAACCCGCTGCCCCAATTGCAAGCTGATCTACAACATCCGCTCATCTGCCCTGAAAAAAGCAGACTTCAAGGTGGTCTGCAGTGAATGTCATCATGTCTTTACCGTCAAGGGCAGCCCCGCCGCTCCCGATGACTCACTCAAGCTCTCCAAGGCAGCAGATGCAGATATCCAGATCGATGACCTGCAGCCCGATTCGGAAATGCAGGAATTGCTGGTGCAATTGCAGGACTCCGTTGAAAAGCAGGAAAACCGGCAGCGGAGCAAGCCTGATCCGGAAGACAGGGAAACAGGCGGCACGCCGGATCGGGCCCAGAACGCATCAGCAGAAGAAGAAAGCAGCGGCAGTGAATTACCCGATACCCAGCCCCTTGAAGACACGCTTACAAAGAAGCCGCCGGAAAAACCCGTCGACAAAGACCAAACAGAAGCCGGGGAAGAAATACCTTTCACACCGGAGCTTACCCCACCGAAAAAAACACTCTCCGCGCTCGCTTTTCTTTCGGTGATCATCCTGTTGTCTGCCGCCCTGCTGCAAATAGCCTGGATCGAACGGGATCGGCTCCTTGAACACCCTCGACTGCGAAGTGCAGCCGAGACGGCCTGCTCCCGCATCGGCTGCACCCTGCCCCCATCAGAAAAGCAGATTCCGGCATTCAGCGTGCTGGATCGTGCCCTGACTGCTGACGAAACCCACCCCGGAGCTTATCGGCTGGATATCCTGCTGCGCAACGACAGCAAAGCACCCCAGAAACTCCCTGCGCTGCAATTGAGCCTGATGGATCACCTGCAGGAAACATTTGCCCGGCGCACCTTTGCGCCACGGCTGTACGCCACCGATGCAGACAGCTCGATAGGAGCGGGCGAACTTCTGGAAATACATTTGCTGCTCCTGCCATCCCGGAAGGCTATATCGGGTTTTGAGCTGGATTTCATACCGGCAGACTCCTGATGAAGATCGACAACCTGCAACTCACCGGCAACCTCATCCTCGCCCCCATGGCGGGCATCACCGACCTGCCCTTCCGCCGCCTGTGCCGACGCTTCGGCGCAGCTCTGGCGGTTTCCGAAATGGTCAGCGCCGACACCAGCCTGTGGGGCAGCAGGAAAACCCAGACGCGCCTGCATCACGAAGGTGAAGACTCACCCATCGCGGTGCAGATCGTAGGTACGGATCCCGAAAAACTTGCCCAGGCTGCTCGCATCAATGTGGATTTCGGGGCGGAGATTATCGACATCAATATGGGCTGCCCGGCAAAGAAAGTCTGCAAGGTGGCCGCCGGCTCTGCGCTGATGCGGGATGAAATCCTCGTCGGACAAATCCTGTCTGCCGTGGTGAACGCCGTGGACATTCCAGTAACCCTGAAAATGCGCACCGGCTGGGACAGGCAAAGCATCAATGCGCCCACCATCGCGAAAATTGCCGAGGATTGCGGCATCCGGATGCTGTCCGTGCATGGCCGCACCCGCGCCTGCAAATTCACCGGTGAAGCGGAGTACGAAACCATTCGTGAAGTAAAACAGACAGTTAGCATTCCAGTGGTTGCCAATGGCGACATTCGGGACGAAAAAAAGGCGAAACAGGTGCTGAAATTTACCGGCGCTGACGCTATCATGATAGGTCGTGCAGCACAGGGCAGGCCATGGATATTCCGCCGCATTGCCCACTATCTCGCCACCGGCGAGCAGTTGCAGGAGCCGGAATCGCAGTGGATTGGGGATCTGCTGCTGGAGCACCTGGAAGCGCTGTACAGCCTGTATGGGCAGAGGCATGGCGTACGCATCGCACGCAAGCATATCGCCTGGTACAGCAGGCATTTGCGGGGAGCCGCAAAATTTCGTCAGGAAATCAATCGGGTGGAAGAAACGAAAGGTCAGCATGACCTGATCAAAGCATTTTTTTATTGCCGGGAATCAAGGGAGAAGGCAGCGTGAGTTTTGAGGATACGGGCAGCAGCATGAATGCCGAAACGTTTATAGTAGAAAAACAATCCCGTGAAGAATCCCTGGGCGACTGCGTACGCGACGCCCTCAACAGCTATTTCGCTCAGCTCGACGGCCACGATGGTGCACACAACCTGTTCCAGCTGGTCATGGAAGAAGTGGAACGCCCCCTGTTCCAGACGGTGATGGAACACACCCAAGGCAATCAGACCCGGGCCGCTGCCGTACTGGGCATCAGCCGCAGCACCCTGCGCAAGAAACTGGCCCATTACGACATCTGATCCTCCACAAGACGCTGCACAACGCCTGTTCTCCCTAAATCCAACTTTCAGGAATCCGCAACATGACCACCATTACCCGAGCCCTCATCAGTGTTTCAGACAAGGAAGGCGTGACCGAATTTGCCCAGGGACTGAGTCAGGCCGGGGTGGAGATCCTCTCCACCGGCGGCACCGCCAAACTTCTGGCTGACAACGGCATTCCTGTCATCGAAGTCAGCGACTACACCGGCTTCCCGGAAATGATGGATGGCCGGGTGAAGACCCTGCACCCGAAGATCCACGGCGGCATACTCGGCCGCCGGGGCACGGACGATTCGACCATGGCCGAACACGGCATCGGCCCCATCGACCTGGTAGCGGTGAATCTCTATCCCTTCGAAAGGACCATCGCCAACCCGGACTGCGACCTGGCCACAGCCATCGAGAACATCGACATCGGCGGCCCCACCATGATCCGCGCCGCCGCCAAGAACCACAAGGATGTGGCCGTGGTGGTGGATCCTGCGGATTACGCCCTGATCCTGTCCGAGATGAAGAACAACGGCAACGCCCTGAGCGACGATTTCCGTTTCCGCCTGGCGGTGAAAACCTTCGAGCATACCGCCCGCTACGATGGCGCCATCGCCAACTACCTGGGCGCCATCGGCGAGGACGGCGGGAAACAGGATTTCCCCAACACCATCAACCTCCAATACCGCCAGGTGCAGACCATGCGCTACGGCGAAAACCCCCATCAGAAGGCCGCCTTCTTCCGCGAGGACGATGTCAGTGAAGCCTGCATCGCCACCACCCGCCAACTCCAGGGCAAGGAACTGTCCTACAACAACATCGGCGACACGGATGCCGCCCTGGAATGCGTCAAACAATTTAACGAAGGCCCGGCCTGTGTCATCGTCAAACAC
>DTXR01000722.1 GCA_012962365.1 Chromatiaceae bacterium
CTGGGTAGCATCGCGTTTTACCCCCAGTATTTCATAATAGTCTTTGAAATCCATGCTGGCTCCTGGTCATGATTATTTTGCAGATGGGGGCGGGATGGTTTGTTGTCAAGTCTGATCTGTTTTTTCCGCCAGTACAAATTGTCTGCTGCAGTAAGGACAGAGTGCTTGACCGTTTTCATCCGGGTGCAGATACACGCGAGGATGTGCATTCCACAAGCATTCTTCCGGCATTGGGCAGGAGAGCGGCAGATGATTCGATGTGATTTCCTGACGATGCTGCTTGCAGGGGAGTTCGCAGTGCTGGCTTTTGTCTGAATGGTTGAATTCTCTTTTCTCCATCTTTTTACGAATGCTTACTTTTCTGGGGCTGTGCGTGGTTTGGAGGGTAGCTGGTGATGCGGCTGCATTCTGGGCTGAGTGCCGGTAAAGAGTCCAACACCATAAGCTTGCGTCAGGTATTCCACAATGCCACCAGCAGAGGGATAGCGTGCGCCTAGTTTTCCGAGGGAATATCTGCTAAACAGGGCGATCATTCCTCCGATGATGAATGACAGATAAACCGCGCTGCCAGAGATTGTGCTGGCTTCGCCCAATAGAGCAAAAATGCCCGCGCCGACCATGGCACCGATGCCCATTGATACTGCAGACCAGAAACCGATAGGTTTATACATGTCGTTTTCCGGATGATGAGGAAGGTGACTGGTCAGTCAGGCAGTTTGACCACGGTTACATCACAGCGAGCTCCGTGCAGGATGCCAGATGCTGTGGAACCCATCAGTCGCGCCAGCCCGTGACGGCCATGTGAACCGGTGACGATTAAATCGACATTCTGGGCCTCAGCATAGGACAGGACGGTTGATTTGGGTGAACCCCACAGTACTTCATGCTGAACATCCGGAAGCTTCACTTTTTTTGCCATGCTGGCTAGTTGTGCTTCGGCGTGTTCGAACATTACCCGTTCTTCAGCAAAAAGATTATTGGGTACGATGACCATTTCGACATCGGCATACTGGTAGATCATGTGCTCGATGGCGTGCACCAACGACAGCCTGGCGTCATAGTATTGTGCCAGTTCCATGGCACGTTGCAGCGCGGCATCGGCATGTCGGCTGAAGTCGGTTGCAACGAGGATGTGCCGGTATGGCTGGATATTGACTGGCGCAGGCTTTTCTTCATCTGACATCTTATTTTTTTCGTCTGCCTTGCGCAGCCAGTCCCACGCCTGTTGTAGTTCGTCGCGCATGAAAAAGCGGATTTTTGTGTGGGTGAAAAGATTTCCCAGTGCTGTCATCCACTTCTGCCAACGGTTCTCGCCAACAATAGCGATGCGATCAAAGTCATCATCGTGTTGAAGACCGTATTGCATATCCTCCCATGCAGCTTTTTGCTCCCATCCCTGAAAATCTTCCAGCTCGATCAGCAGGGACAAAGGCCCGTATTTGTGAATCAGAGTTGTCAGCCGAGGCAGGAATTGCTGATAGTCCTCGTCGGTCAACTTGCCCGTTGCCTTGAAGGCGTAGATGTTATCTTCAAACACCGGAATTTCCTGGAACATTTTTTCGTACTCCCGCCTGATGCTTCTATTGTTTTAGTATCATCAAAAATATGCAAGCAAATGTCTGTCATCCAGGTGACATTATGGGGGGCCGAACGACATACTGCCAGGTTATTGACCCGGCAACCAAATGTTGCATCTTCAGTCGCCATGTACCCGCCTGCGGCAAGGCATCGAAACGCCGCTGCAGCCATCCTGCAGCAA
>DTXR01000723.1 GCA_012962365.1 Chromatiaceae bacterium
AAAAAACATCGGTATTTGGAGCGGCCTGGTGAAATATCCGGGCTAGCGTTTTTCTATGGTCTCACCAAGGGGTGCTGTGTCTGCTCATGTGCCGCGATGAACTTATGAAACATGTTTTGCTGCGAGCGCCTGCGAATCACGCTGAAAAGCTTGCTGTTGCGGAATGTTTAGGAAACTTCTGATTAAGTCTGGGCGCAAGATACGCGTTCACGACTTAAATCAGAGGTTCCTTAGCAGATGACAGGCGATGCGGTGTATGGGTTCTGGCAGCAGATCTTCGTCAAGGGAATAAAGCAGATTCTTAATCTCCAGCCCCAGTTCCGTGTCGCCTTCGAGTTGCAGATGGCGCTGGAAGAACAGGGTGTCTGGGTCTTCCTCGTTGAGGGCCAGCAGCAGGAACTCCCGAGCTTTCCCGCCGAATCGCACATCGGGCGTACTATGTGGCGGAGCGGCCGCCAGCTTGCCGTCCCGCAGTGTCAGACGGTAGTCCAGGGCGAGATCCATCACGTCTATCTGCAAAACCCTGTCCAGCAGAAAGTCGAGCTCCCCATTTGCCAGAGGCTCGGACAATAACCGGTTCAGCAACAAGGTCAATCCCTGGGAGTGCAGGCGGCTGGGCAGAAGCCTGCCCGGCAAGGTAAGCAATGACCCGACACGGGGCGGGGAGAATGGCAAAGGCAGACGTGTAATCATTCGCGAAGTTTGCCACGCCTGACAAGCAGCCCATTTGAGCAACGTCAAGGAAAGGCCATAATTTCAGAGGGAAGATAGCCGCCGATCGTGCCCGTTTGGTGCTGCAGGAGTGAATTCATGGCTTTGAATATTGGAGAACCCCCGGTTATGCGCAAAACCGGCAGTTTTGCGCTGTTTGCCTTGGGGTTTCGTCCGTTTTTCCTGGCGGCGGGGGTTTCCGCGCTGGTGCTGCTGGGCTTGTGGCTCGCCTTCTGGCAGGGTGTCGTACCGGCGAAAGGCTATTTCACGCTGGTGGAATGGCATGCCCATGAAATGCTGTTTGGTTACACGGCTGCGGTGATTGCAGGTTTCCTGCTGACCGCGGTGAAGAATTGGACAGGCATGGCTGTACCCACAGGCAGGCTTCTGGTAGTGATTTCTGGCGTATGGCTGCTGGGCCGGATTCTGGTGGTGACGCCAGGTGCGCCACAATGGCTGGTAGCAGTGGTTGATCTGGCGTTTATTCCGTTGGTCGGGTGGTCGTTGTGGCGTCCGCTGTGGCATGGGCAGAACAAGGTCAACCGGATGTTTCTGCTTATCTTTGTGGGCATGACGCTGGCGAATCTGCTGGTGCATCTGGATGTGGCCGGCGTGGCTCAGAGTTTGTGGCCCCGGGGAGTCTATCTGATGGTGGATATGGTGCTGCTGGTTTTGTTGCTGGTGGCGGGCCGGGTGGTTCCCTTCTTTACGGAAAAGGCTGTCCTGGGTGCCCGTTCTGTTGTTCGTCCGTGGGTAGAGAAAACCACCTTCATCAGCATGGTTGCGGCCGCATTGGCGGAATTGGCACTGCCTCACGGGCCGATAGCCGGTGTTGCCATGCTGGCAGCAGCGTTGATCCAGGGCATCCGCCTGGCAGGCTGGTACAATGCGGGCATCTGGCGTGTGCCGATTCTTTGGGTGTTGCACATTGGATACGCCTGGCTTGTGCTGGGGCTTGGCCTGCGCGGTCTCGCGGGGTTTGGTGTGCTGCTTCCTTCTGTTGCGCTACACGCCATCACCGTCGGCGGTATTGGCATACTGACGCTGGGAATGATGTCGCGGGTGGCGCTTGGCCACACGGGACAAAACATCAATGACACAGGGCCGCTTATTCCTGTGGCATTTGTCCTGCTGAACCTCGGTGCGCTGTTTCGTGTCTTCGGGCCGCTGTTTGTTCCAGAGCAATTCAATCTTTGGATCAATATAGCCGGTGGCCTGTGGATGTTGGCGTTCGGGTTGTTTGTACTGGTCTATACACCTATTCTGATCAGGCCGCGTGTCGATGGCAGACCAGGTTAAGTGCCTCTATTGCGGGAAAAAAATTCCTGCCGATAGCGCCCACTGTCCCGAATGCGGTGCGGTATCCCATTTTCAGGAAAGGGGATACCGCGCAGGTGTAAGGCGCAAATTCATCTTCTGGTTTGTGCTACTGGTCATTTTCTGCGCCATCATGATCGTGTGGTTTCCGCGCTAGCCCATTACATTACTTCGCTGAGATAGGCGCCCAAATCCATGTCTGTGCCCAATATATGGCCAGTCAACCAATGTTCCAGAAACTCGACATCATTGTTTGTAATATGCTTGCCTTCCTGCTTGCGCTGCTGCTGTAATGCCTTGATGCTGTCTATCAATTCCTCGTGCTCTTTTTTGTGTTCAGAATAACCCGGATAATCATACTTGAGCATCAGGCGTTCCTCATGTCTGAAGTGCCATATGGTACAACTGATCAATTCTTCCAGAATAGCTTCGATGTAGTCTTTCCGTTCATCATCTCCCACGGCGTGATTCAGAAGATTGAATAAATCCACGAGCCTGCGGTGATCCTCATCGATTTCCTGAATCTGCACACTCAGCGTATTGTCCCAAATCAGGTCTTTCACAAGCATTCCCCTATAAAGTTTGTCTCTATATTCATTTTAGCTCATTAATCCGGTAATGGTTTAACCCATCAGTGTAGCTGTCGTGGACTTTTCCAGCGGGGTTTGATAAGAATTCAAAACGATGGGCTGAAAGGGTATACTTTAGTTTTTATAGATCTGAATCCGTGAGTCCATCGGGGCACATAGCACAAGCTCTTGATTCGTCAAGCTATATGAAAAATCTCACCAGACCT
>DTXR01000724.1 GCA_012962365.1 Chromatiaceae bacterium
CGGGCGATGGACAGGCGCTTACGGGTGTCTTCGCGTCTGGCATTACGCAGCACTTCCAGCACCTGCCAGGTGACATTGGCGTTCACCCGGTATTTACCGTCTTCGCCCAACACCTCCTTGTTGTTGAGGAAATCCTCGCCGAGTCCTTCCAGCTCTTCACGAGTGAACTCCACCAGTGGTTTTGCCGCAGAAATGTTGCGTTGGAATTTGAGTCCCAGCTCGTTCAGGCGGTTTTTCAGTACCTGCAGCCGGTCACGCTGTTCTTTCGGCAGATCCATGCCGTTGCGCCGATAGTCGCGCAGCACAGTCTTGAGATACTTGGCGTCTTCACCGCTGACCTGGGGTTTGGTGTCCGCGAAAGCTTTGATGGCCTTGTACACATCCTGGCGGAAACTGGCATCCACGAACCACGTTTCCAGGCGCTGTGTGGCCAGCGTAGCAACATCGCGCATCTCCTTCGATGTGCTGGTTTCCTGGATGAGGTTTACGCGGTTTGCCGCACTCATCACCGGGAAGTAGGCATAGTCCAGTGCCTTTAGGGTGTTGTCGAAAGTACGGTCTTGGGGTTTGCGGCTGGCGATGGCGTCCAGCCGCTGGTCGCCCACGGCGATGACGGTTTCCATGGTTGCCTGAATCTGGGCCGGCGTCTTTTCCCACTGGGGCAAGGCAAAGACGACGCCGGCCTTGTGCGCAGCTTCTTGATAGGCCGCCAGTGTGTCGGGCGACTGCTGTGCTGTGACGACGCCGCTGCCGATAGCGATTGAAAAAGCCAGCATCAGTCCGGCCAGTTTTGAAGAATATGCCATGTTCAGTTCTCAGTGTTTGGTGATGTAGAGGTCTTTGCTGTAGTTGTGATCCAGCACATTGGGCACATAGTTACCTACCCAGGGTTTGATCAGGTGGCTGGACACATAGGAATAGATGGGCATGACAGGATGATCCCGCAGCACCAGCTTCTCGGCCTGTCGCATGAGGTCGAAGCGTTTTTCCGGGTCGACTTCTGTACTGGCCTGTTGCAACAGGGCATCGTACTCGGGATTGTTATAGGCTGAATCGTTGAGTCCGTGCTTGCTGTGCAGGATCTCCATGAAGTTGTAGGGATCATTGTAGTCGCCGATCCAGCCCGCGCGAAACACCTGAGTTACCTGCTTCTGCTTGCGGTTCTCCAGGAACACCTTCCATTCTTCGTTGACCAGTTTCGTCTTCACACCCAGAGCCTGCTTCCACATGGCGGCGATGGCGATTGCCAGCTTCTTGTGATTCTCGCTGGTGTTGTAACGGATTTCCACGGTCAGCGGGTTGGCCCGGGAATAACCGGCTTCCGCGTACAGCCTGCGGGCTTCTGCCACGCGTTTTTTCTGGGGCCAGTCGGCGTAGTCGAATCGTGCCGCTTCATAGCCGTTGATGCCGGGAGGCACCCAGGAATAAAGGGGCTTCTCTCCCAGGCCGGTGATGCGCCTGGTGATGATCTCCCGGTTGATGGCCATGGAAAGGGCGCGGCGCAGCTTGAGGTTGTCCTTGAAAGGTGGCCGGGTGAGGTTGAAGCCGAAGTAATAGCTGCCCAGGTAGGGCGCTACCTGCAACTCATTGGCCAGATTTTTTTTGATCCACTTAATCTGCTGGCTGGGCACGTCCTCGGTACGGTCGATTTCACCGGCACGGTAGCGCTTGAGTTCCGTGGACTGATCTTCGATGGGGTAATAGTAAACCGTGTCGATGATGGTATCGGCGTTGTCCCAGTAGTTGGGATTGCGTTCGAGTTTGATATGGGATTGGATCACCCATTCCTTCAGCACATAGGCGCCATTGGAGACCATCTTTCCCGGCCGGGAGAACTGGCCGCCGTGGGCCTCCGCGCTGGCCCGGTGAACGGGGTAGGTGCTGGAGTGGTTCAGCAGGCCCAGGAAGTAGGGTGTGCTGGCTTTCAGGCGGATTTCCAGTGTGTAATCATCCAGTGCCTTCACGCCCAGATTTTCTACGGGTTGCTCGCCGGCGATGACAGCTTCGGCATTGCTTATGGGGGCGAGGATCTGGGAATATTTGGAGGCAGTGGCAGGGTCCACGGAACGGCGCAGGCCATAGACGAAATCATGGGCGGTGACGGGATCGCCGTTGGACCACTTTGCATCCTTGCGGATGCGGAAGACATAGGTCTTGCCATCGTCACCGATCTCCCAGGATTCGGCCGTACCGGGGATCACCTTGCCATCCGGTGCTTCTATGGTTAGACCTTCATAGAGATCGCGTAGGATGTTGGAAGAAGGTACGCCTTCGGCCTTGTGGGGGTCCAGGGTCTGTACTTCGGCACCGTTACCTCGGTGCAGCACCTGTTCTTTCGCCAGATTGTCCGGTCGGGAAAAGACGATACCGGAATACATCAAGACGGTGGTGAGCAACAGCAGCGTCAGCCTGTGCATAAGTGATCCTCAGTGGATAGATTGAGTAGGAATCGAAAGCCTTGTGGCAACCGGGCAGCGCGTGCGCCGATTAGAGGGTTCTTACCACGGTGAGTTTCTGACCGGGTTTCAGCCTGTCTCCGGCGAGCTGGTTCCATTTTTTCAGATCCGCGATTTTTACACCAAACTGCTTGGCGATGGCGTACAACGAGTCCCCTTTCCTGACCTTGTAGCGAACCTTCCTGTTGCTGCGCGATGCGACGTGAAGCGGTGCTGTCGTAGCACTGTCTGACAGGGGAATCATCAGGTGGGCGCCTGCGCGGATACGATGGTTTTTCAATTGATTTGCCTGCATCAGGGCCTGCACGCTGACGCCATGGTGTCTGGCGATCCTGCCCAGGTTATCACCGGGACGGATGCGGTAACGTGTCCAGCGCATCCGCTGGTCTTTCGGGAGCAGGGCGAGATTCCAGGAGAACTGTTCAGCCTTGTCCGCAGGCAGCAACAGGTAATGCGGGCCTTCGGGGTGTGTTGCCCAGCGGTTGAAACCGGCGTTGAGCAGCAGCAGCTCGTCTGTGCTCATGCCTGCCAGCTCTGCGGCGACCTTGAGGTCGATCTGTGTACCGATATCGACCTTGACAAAGCGCCGTTCATTCTCGATAGGAGGCAGCACCATGCCATATTGCTCCGGCTGACCAATAATGTGCGAGAGCGCCAGCAGCCGGGGGACGTATTGCCGGGTTTCTGCGGGCAGATCCAGCGACCAGAAGTCGCTGGGCTTGTCCTGTTCCAGATTCCTGCGGATAGCCCGGGCGACGGTACCGCCGCCGGCGTTGTAGGCCGCGATGGCCAGCAGCCAGTCACCGTCGAAACGCTTGTTCAGCTTTTGCAGATAGTCCAGCGCCGCCTCGGTGGACGCCAGTGGATCCCGGCGCGCGTCGTACCACCAATCCTGTTTTAGGCCGAAATAGCGTCCGGTAGCTGGCATGAACTGCCATAGACCGGCGGCGCCATGGTGTGAGTAAGCTGTGGGGCGAAAGCCGCTTTCCACACCAGGCAGCAGCGCAATTTCAGATGGCATCCCGCGTTTTCTCACTTCCTGAAGGATGTGATAAAGAAACGGTTCGCCTTTTTTAAGTTGGCGGACGAGGGAATCGCCTCTGTCAATAAAGACTTGTATCTCCTTGTCGATATGGGTATGCGCCACATCCTGAAGCTGAAATCCCCGGGCCAGTTGTTGCCAAAGATTCAGGGGTATCGGGGGGGCAGGGATATCGGGCTCGGCAGCTTCGAAGGCTTCGAGCAGCTCGACGATTTGCTGATCGGTGGCGGCAGGCGCTGCGGCTGCTGCCGGGGGTGCCTGCTTCTGCGGATTACTCACGCAGCCGGCAAGCAAAATGAGAAAAGGCGGAAGAAACAGAGGCCGATAAGTCATGAAGTATTGTGCCAAGCTGAAAAACCCATAAATTCCGTCAACTATACGAAAATCCCCGTGATTATTCCACTGCAAAGCCCGATGTTCTGCTCACCCCGATGGAATCATGGATTCAGGTTCACAACAGGGCGTAAACCTCTACAATAGCTAACATGAAAAATGGTCTCGATTACGGGCAACAGGTCGCCGCGCTGAACCAGTGGTTCGAAACCGACCTGGGGAACATGGTGCTGGAACAGGAATCTCTGGTGCTGCAGCAACTTGTCAGTAGGCTATTCGGCTATTACATGCTGGAGCTGGGATTGTTGTGCCATCCACTGGACTATATGCAGACTTCCCCGATCCGTAGTTTCGTGCGGGCAGGTCCCTGTCACGATGAGCAAAGCGAACTCGTGGCATTGCCAGAACAACTGCCTCTGGCGACCGACTATATCGACGCCGTCGTGTTGCCCCACACGCTGGATTTCGTGGTGGATCCCCGTCAGGTACTACGGGAAGTCGATCGCATCCTGATTCCCGAAGGCCGGGTGATCATCACCGGCTTCAATCCCTATAGCCTGTGGGGGTTGTGGCGGGCGATGCCCGGTTCGGGACGCTGCCTGCCCTGGAAAGGACATTTCATCCCCTATGCGCGAATGCAGGACTGGCTGTCCCTGCTGGGCTTCGAAGTGGAGCAGACCCAGCCTCTGCTGTTTCGCCCGCCTTGGAAAAAGGCTTTTCTCAAACAGCGCTTTCCCCGGCTGGATCGAATCGGACAGCGCTTCTGGCCGTGGTCTGCAGGGGTGTATGTTATCGTTGCCGTGAAAAGGGTTTCCACCCTGACACCTGTGCGGCCTCGCTGGCGCCTGGAGCGAAAGCTGCGAAAGGCCGTGGTGCAACCCCTCGCCAACTGTACTCAGGGCAGGCTGGAAAAATGAGCGAAAAACAAGTAACCCTGTATACCGACGGTGCATGCAAGGGTAATCCGGGGCCCGGAGGCTGGGGCGCCCTGCTGCGCTATGGCGATGTGGAGAAGGAGCTCTGGGGTGGTGAAGTGACCACCACCAACAACCGCATGGAGTTGCGGGCGGTCATCGAGGGGCTTTCCGCATTGACCCGGCCCAGCAGGATCACCATCGTCACCGATTCCCAGTACGTGAAGAACGGCATGAGCCAATGGATACACAACTGGAAACGCAATGGCTGGAAAACGGCCGCCCGCAAACCGGTGAAGAATGCTGATCTGTGGCAACAGCTGGATGCCCTGGTGCAGCAGCATGATGTGCACTGGGAGTGGGTGAAAGGCCACAGTGGACACCCCGAAAATGAACGGGCGGACGAGCTTGCAAACCGGGGCATCGAGGAACTGGCATGAGCAGACAAATCGTACTGGACACGGAAACCACGGGACTGGAGCCTTCCCAGGGACACCGGATCATCGAGATCGGCTGTGTGGAGCTGATCGAACGCCGCGCGACGGGAAACGATTTTCACCAGTACCTGCAGCCGGATCGCGAAATCGATGCCGGGGCCGTGGAAGTACACGGTATCACCAATGAATTTCTTGCCGACAAGCCTCGTTTCGAAGACGTGGTGCAGGATTTCATGGACTACATCCGGGGAGCCGAGCTGATCATTCACAATGCGCCTTTTGATGTGGGCTTCATCGATGCGGAATTGCTGCGCTTGCAGAACTGGAACCGCCTGGACAGTTATTGCAGCATCACTGATACCCTGGTGATGGCGCGGCAGAAACATCCCGGGCAACGCAACAGCCTGGATGCCCTGTGTGGACGCTACGACATCGACAACTCCCAGCGGCAGAAACAC